>NZ_QRLE01000018.1:0-1701 GCF_003473055.1 Collinsella sp. AM13-34
TTAGCGACACGTGGATATCCCGCGGGCCCGAGAGCGGTCCCGCAAGATACCACGGGCGCACGGCGGATGCCTTGGCACAGGGAGCCGATGAAGGACGCGGCAAGCTGCGATAATCCCCGGCGAGGAGCACACATCCTTCGACCCGGGGGTCTCCGAATGGGCGAACCCATCCGTAGCAGTACGGATATCCCGACCCCGAACACATAGGGGCCGGGAGGACAACCCGGGGAACTGAAACATCTAAGTACCCGGAGGAGAGGAAATCAATCTCGAGACTCCCCGAGTAGCGGCGAGCGAAAGGGGACCGATGGCCAAACCGTCGAGCGGGCATACCCGGCAGGGGTTCCGCCGACGGGGTTGCAGGGCCGCGCATCCGGGGGCTGCCGCCCCCGGGCGCAGGTCCGGCTGGGGAGCGGAACGGCATGGGAGGGCCGGCCGCAGCGGGTGACAGCCCCGTACGCGAACCCAGACCGGACGGCGCGACGCGGTCCCTGAGTAGGGCCGGGCACGTGAAACCCGGTCCGAACCTGGGTGGACCACCATCCAAGCCTGAGTACTACCCTGTGACCGATAGCGCACCAGTACCGTGAGGGAAAGGTGAAAAGCACCCCGGGAGGGGAGTGAAACAGTACCTGAAACCGTGCGCCCACGAGCAGTCGGAGCACCCTTGTGGTGTGACGGCGTGCCTTTTGTAGAATGAGCCAGCGAGTCGCTGGCGCGGGGCGAGGTTAACCGAAAGGGAGCCGGAGCGAAAGCGAGCCTTAACAGGGCGACTTGAGTCCCGCGCCGCGGACGCGAAGCCGGGTGAGCTATCCGTGGGCAGGCTGAAGCGGGGGTAAGACCCCGTGGAGGGCCGAACGCACGTCGGTTGAAAACGGCGGCGATGACCTGCGGATAGGGGTGAAAGGCCAATCAAACCCGGAGATATCTCGTTCTCCCCGAAATAGCTTTAGGGCTAGCGTCGCGCGTTCACCGCCGGAGGTAGAGCACCGGATGGACGAGGGGGCTTCGCCGCCTACCGAATCCAACCGAACTCCGAATGCCGGCGGCCCAGAGCGCGGCAGTCAGAGCATGTGGGCTAAGCTGTGTGCTCGAGAGGGAAACAGCCCGGACCGCCCGCTAAGGTCCCCAAGTTCCAGCCGAGTGGCAAAGGATGTGCGTCCGCCCAGACAACCAGGATGTTGGCTTAGAAGCAGCCATCCATTCAAAGAGTGCGTAACAGCTCACTGGTCGAGTGGACATGCGCCGACAATACACGGGGCTAAGCTGGACACCGAAGCGGCGGGATTTTACCTAAGTAGAATCGGTAGGGGAGCTTCCCATGGGCGGGGAAGCCGCCGGGCGACCGGCGGTGGAGCGCATGGGAGTGAGAATGCTGGCATGAGTAGCGAGAGACGAGAGAGTAACTCGTCCGCCGTGAACCCGAGGTTTCCTGGGCAAGGCTAATCCTCCCAGGGTCAGTCGGGGGCTAAGGCGAGGCCGGGAGGCGTAGCCGACGCGCAGCAGGCAGACATTCCTGCACCGCGCACGCGGCGCTACGACCGACGGGGCGACGGATGGGGGTGGCTCGGCGGGGTTCTGGACGTCCCCGTGATGGAGCGCGGCCCGCGGACCAGGGAAATCCGGTCCGCACGAGGGCGAGGCTCCGGACGAAGCGATCAAGCGAAGCGAGTGAGCCCGAGGTCCCTAGAAAAACCCCTA
>NZ_QRLE01000018.1:1711-3377 GCF_003473055.1 Collinsella sp. AM13-34
ACAGGGCGAGGCTCCGGACGAAGCATCTGAGCGAAGCGAGTGAGCCCGAGGTCCCTAGAAAAACCCCTAGGCAGGCGCGTGCGCGCCCGTACCGCAAACCGACACAGGTGGGTGGGTAGAACATACCGAGGCGATCGGGTCAACCATGGTCAAGGAACTCGGCACAATGGCCCCGTAACTTCGGGAGAAGGGGTGCCCGCGCGTACGTGAACGGACTTGCTCCGGGAGCGGAGGCGGGCCGCAGTGGAGAGGCCCAAGCGACTGTTTACCAAAAACACAGGACTCTGCAGAAGCCGCAAGGCGACGTATAGGGTCTGACGCCTGCCCGGTGCCGGAAGGTCACGCGGAGGAGTTAGCGCATCGCGCGAAGCCCCGAAGCCAAGCCCCGGTAAACGGCGGCCGTAACTATAACGGTCCTAAGGTAGCGAAATTCCTTGTCGGGTAAGTTCCGACCTGCACGAAAGGCGCAACGACTTGGGCGCTGTCTCGACCATGGACCCGGTGAAATTGCACTGGTCGTGAAGATGCGACTTACCCGCGGAAGGACGGAAAGACCCCGTGAACCTTCACTGCAGCTTGGCATTGGCCGCTGGTCCCGCGTGTAGAGGATAGGCAGGAGGCACAGATCCGGAGGCGCCAGCCCCCGGGGAGCCGCCCTTGGAATACTGCCCTCGCGCGACCGGCGTCCTAACCCGAGGCCGTCGACCGGCTCGGGGACCGTGCCAGGCGGGCAGTTTGACTGGGGCGGTCGCCTCCTAAAGGGTAACGGAGGCGCGCGAAGGTCCGCTCGGGACGGTCGGCAACCGTCCTTTTGAATGCAAGAGTACAAGCGGGCTTGACTGCGAGGCCCACAAGCCGAGCAGGTGCGAAAGCAGGCTCTAGTGATCCGGCGGCCCCGAGTGGGTGGGCCGTCGCTCAACGGATAAAAGGTACTCCGGGGATAACAGGCTGATCTTGCCCAAGAGTCCACATCGACGGCAAGGTTTGGCACCTCGATGTCGGCTCATCGCATCCTGGGGCTGGAGCAGGTCCCAAGGGTACGGCTGTTCGCCGTTTAAAGCGGTACGCGAGCTGGGTTCAGAACGTCGTGAGACAGTTCGGTCCCTATCCTCCGTGGGCGCAGGAGAATCGATGGAGGCTGCCCCCAGTACGAGAGGACCGGGGTGGACGCACCTCCGGTGAACCGGTTGTCGACCAACGGCACGGCCGGGTAGCCGCGTGCGGCGCGGATAACCGCTGAAGGCATCTAAGCGGGAAGCCGTTCCAGGGATTAGTTCTCCTTCCGGTAAGGGCCCAGGTAGACTACCTGGTCGATAGACGGCAGGTGCAAGGCTGGCGACAGCCTCAGCCGAGCCGCACTAATCGCCCGAGCTCTTCCGGAACCGCACCTCGCGGCCCGCGGGACTGAGCGCTCATGCGCGCGGTCCGGGCACGAGGATGCCCCCGAGTCGACTCCTCCTATGCGCCATGCGGCCCCCAGGGCACGTGTATGCGATACCGGACACCGTAACGGTGGGCGCCGCCCACCGGTCAGCGGCCAGAGCATGGGGGGCACGCCCGGTCCCGTTCCGAACCCGGAAGCTAAGCCCCATCGCGCCGAGAGTACTGCGGGGCCAGCCCGTGGGAGGCCAGGGCGCCGCTGACCGGTGGACGGCACCGAGCCGTC
>NZ_QRLE01000018.1:3387-46356 GCF_003473055.1 Collinsella sp. AM13-34
GAGAGTACTGCGGGGCCAGCCCGTGGGAGGCCAGGGCGCCGCTGACCGGTGGACGGCACCGAGCCGTCATCGAAACTGCAGAAGGGGGAGGCCTCGCGGCCTCCCCCTTTTTTGCGTTTACGGGGCGTAAATGACTCAATTACACCAGACGATCTTGTTGTTTTCGGTATTGAGCCTTTATTTAAAGAAAATAAATCGTATAACAAGGGCAACTGCTATGGCCGCAATGGTCAAAAGCAGAATTGTCAGCTGATGCTGCTTGCGTCGTTTACTTGACGAAACGAAGATTGACTTTCCCTGTTTTGGCGTTTCGAGATAGCGAGCCGAATGCGTCAAGGTTTGCTTGGGTCGAGGCCCTCTTTGTTGATGGACGGCGGATGCTTTCATCGGCTCATCACTAGCTGCGCTGTTTTTAGATAATGGTGCGTCTTTCAGATATACAGGGTCTCCCGAGGCGACGCCCATATGTTTACGTCCCGTTTGGGCATCCTCGAGCGTTTGATATCGGTTTCTCGTCACATAATCGAGCTCTTGGTCATTGATGGGCTCTTGCGAGATGTGGGGGCGATGGAACCGTGGCGGCTGCGTAGAAGTATCTTCGCCCTGCGTCGGCATAAACATATTGTTCTGGTTTTGGTCGTCCATGATGCCCTTTAGCTCGTTACCAACAACGTGTACGCGCTCATTGTAAGCCCCTTGTTATTTGTAGCTGCGAACATACTTGTTATTTAAGCTCTGGTTCAAAGAACCTTAACCTTACTAAAACCTGAGTCATACACACTTAGATATGCTTATAGTACTGGACTCAAAAAACTTTATAGTCGATGTATATATGGGCACTGGGTGGGCATATATAAGAGCGTCAAAAGAAGTCCCAGTCACCTAGAAGATGGCTCGGCAGTCCTTAAAAGGAGTGGTAAACATGGCAAGCATGGTTCCTTATCGTTCGGTTTTTGGCGTTCGTCCTTCTGCTAGCTCGCTGTTCGATCTGTTTGATGATATGACCGACCTTGCAAACAACTCGATTGCCTCCAAGGCGTTCCCCGTTGACGTTGAGGACAAGGGCGATGGCTACGAGGTCAAGGCGTATCTGACCGGTGTCGCCAAGGATGACATCGACGTTGAGCTCAATGAGGGTCGCCTGTCCATCAGCGTGAACGTCGAGGAGAGTGCCGAGAACGAGGGCAAGAACTTCCTGCAGAAGGAGTTTAGCTCGTACAGCGCGACGCGTGGCGTATATCTGAAGGACGCTTCGAGCGAGGGCCTCTCTGCAAAGTATGCTGACGGCATCCTCACCGTTACGGTTCCTAAGATCGTCGAGAAGAAGAACGTCACGAAGATCTCCATCGACTAACGATGGCTCTGCTTCAATCGAGAGTATGAGTTAAGGGGGCTGGGAAGTGATTCCCAGCCCCCTTTTGTTGTCTTGTGGGGCTATTGAATAGTTGTCGGTTGATACTGACTTGCAGGGCGTATCGAGAGCTTCCGTGGCCCTTGAAGACGGGTGGCAGAACTGCCGAGTTCATCATCGAGACTTGCATCAAGCGCGTTGGCATAGCTTTTGACGGTAAGGCTTGGACGATTATTGTCCTGGCTGATATGCATGGCGATGAGCTGTTCGGTGCGATCGGTAACAAGTTCGCGCGCGGCTTCGGCGGCCTGGTTGTTGGAGAGGTGCCCCTTTGTGGACAGGATGCGCTCCTGAAGAAAGCGGGGGTACGCTCCTTCGCGCAGCATAGCTACATCGTGGTTGCTTTCGAGCGCGAGAACTCGACAGTCTTTGAGGATGCCTATGGCCTTGCTCGATAGCTCTCCGGTGTCGGTGGTAAACCCAATGGAATCATCGAGAGCATTAAATCGATAGCCGACAGGATTGATGACATCGTGCGATGTTGAGTAGGTTTGCACGTGGATGCCGGCAATGGGGAGCGTGTCGCCGGGGTCAAATTCCTCTACGGGCAGGTGCGCGAGGTTTTCTTTGCATGAAAGGGTGTCCCTGCTGGCAAAGAGGGGACCATGCCAGTGCTTGCACCATACATCGAGCCCCTTGATATGGTCACCATGCTCATGGGTGATTACTAGAGCGGCGACGTCGTCTGCCGAGAGGCCAAGCTCCGCCATGCGTTTAAGTGTCTCGCGGCGGGACAGGCCGTTGTCGATCATGATGAGCCCCTGAGGCCCCTCGACGAGTGCGCAGTTGCCTTTTGAGCCGCTGCCGAGGATATGAAGGTGCAGGCGAGACATAAGATTCCAAAGGATACAATGAGTGCGGACGAATAGAGGAGGAAGCGAATGCCAACGGTATCTCAGCACTATGGACATCATGCCGCGCCGAGGACGGATAAGAGCGCCCTGGCAACGCGGCAGGCCGCTGCCCCCGTAGTGCTCATGGTATCAGGCGGTGCGGACTCGACGGCACTGCTCCTTATGGCTTGCACATCAAAGCTGGATATCCAGGACGGGCGCGGCGTCGCTCCCATTGCGCGCGAGCGATTGCACGTGCTGCATGTAAACCATCATCTGCGCAGGGAGGCATCCGATGGCGACGAGGCCTTTGTACGTGACCTGTGCGCGCAATACGGCTTGCCGCTGTGTGTTGAGCATGCCTATTTTGATGACGAATCGGGCAATATCGAGGCTGCGGCTCGCGAGGTGCGCTATGCCGCGGCACGGAGATATGTTCGCGAACTTTGTGCCGAATCGGGCGCACCGCGGACGGCGGCTCGTATCTGTACCGCGCATACTTCGTCGGACCGCGTGGAAACATTTTTGATGAACGCGATTAAGGGATCGGGGCCCGCTGGCCTATCGAGCATTCCTCGCCGGAGGAATATCGTGGTGCGTCCCTTGCTCGACCTAACTCATGGCGAGCTCGTGGGCTATCTACAGGTACATGGTCAGCCGTGGCGTGAAGACGAGAGCAATGAGGATATCTCGTATCTGCGAAACTACGTGCGCCATCGAGTGATGCCGGTGGTGGCGCAGCGCAACGCGAGCGTCTGCAAGACGATTGGCGCCGCCTGCGAGATCTTAGGCGATGAGGACGCGTTTTTGTCTCAGCTTTCGGCACAGGCGTTTCGAAGCTGTTTGCGCAAAGAGGCAGCGGGCGCGCTGGTGCTCGATGCCAGGCGCCTTGCTGCGGCCGAGGTGGTAATCGCGCGGCGCATTGTGCGACTGGCGATTAAGCGCATCGATCCGGACGCTCGTCCAGAGATGCGACATGTGGAGCGAGTCCTTTCCTGCGTTGCTGAGGGCGCCGGCTCGGTCACGCTTCCGGCGGGGATTGACGCACGCATTGAGTTTGGCATGCTGGCGTTTAAGGCGCCGGTGGCTCGCGAGGGCTTGGTCGCGGACTGGGTTACCGTACCCGGTCGTTTGCCGTTGGGCGGGGGACGTGTGCTGGTCGCAGAGCCGATGGCCGTTGAACCGGGATGCGATATCGTGCGCCGCGCCCGTGAGCTTGCGGCTGCCGGGGAAGTGACAGCTTTGGTAGACGCGGCGGCCCTGGGGTTTGCCGACTGCGATGGCGAGCGGATGTTAGCCGGCTCGCGCGGGGAGATTCCCACCGAGGCACGATCGGCGCGCCTGTGGGTGGATAGCCCTGTGCCGGGAGACGTGATGTGCCCGTTGGGGATGAACGGCCGAAGCAAGAAAGTGTCAGACCTGTTGAACGAGGCGCGCATTCCTGTTTCAGACCGCTCTGGCGTACCCGTGGTAAGAACGGCTCCGGGGGGTGCCGTAGTATGGGTCGCGGGCGTTCGCGCGGACGAACGTTTTAAGTGCACGGCGGCGACGCGCGTGGCCTATCTGCTTCGCGTGGTTGACGCGGATTAGCTCCTCGCACCAGCTTTTCTGTGCGGCGTTGACGGTATTCCCGCGCTGATGGTGCGCGGGCTGGAAAATATACCCCGTGCGCTGCTAGAATGTGTAGTTCGCGTCCATACGGCGGTGTGTGGGCGATTAAGCACAAGAAAGGGTTGTCATGGCTTCTCAACATCCGGATATCGAGAAGGTTCTGTTTACGCAGGAGGATATCGACGGTATCGTCTCTCGCCTAGGCGAGCAGATTACTCGCGACTACGCGGGTAAGGATCTGGTACTGATTGCGGTCCTGCGCGGCGCCGTGGTCTTTATGGGCGACCTGATGCGCAAGATCGAGCTGCCGACCAACATCGATTTCATGGCTGTTTCGAGCTATGGCGACGGTGTGAAGTCTTCGGGTATCGTGCGTATCATTAAGGACCTGGATATCGACATCCGTGGTCGCGACGTGCTGATCGTCGAGGACATTCTGGACTCGGGCCTGACCCTCAAGTACCTGATGAAGAACCTCGAGAGCCGCAAGCCCGCTTCTCTGGAGGTCGCCGCCTTCCTATGGAAGGACGTTGAGGACCGTACCTCGGCCGTCACGCCCAAGTATGTTGGAACCCATTGCCCCGATGCCTTTGTGGTGGGCTACGGCCTCGACTATGCCGAGCGCTATCGCAACCTTCCGTATCTGGGCATTTTGAAACCGGAGGTTTATTCGTAAGATGCCCGACGACCGTAACGATAACAATTCCCAGACTCCCCGGGAGCCTAAGATCCCGGGGATGCCCGGAGGCAAGAAGCCCACGCGTACGGGCTGGCTGTATTTTATTTTGGCTTGCGCGCTTCTGGGCTACGCCTTCTTTAACATGGGCTCTGGCTTTGCCAGCTCCAGCAATACCGTTAAGCTCGCGACGAGCGAGATGGTGAGCGCCATTAAGCAGGATCGCGTCGAAGATTTGACCTATACGGTTCAAGACGGAAGCGTGGCGGGTCATTACTGGAAGACGAAAAAGGACAAGGGTGATACGAGCGAGCTCAAGAGCTTCTCCTCGACCTATGTCGGCTCCGATTCGCTTGCCGAGCTTATGGCGGAGCACCCCGACACCAAGTACATCGTCAACACCAACGACCCCGATTTTTGGGGCGACTTGGCGATGAGTGTGCTGCCGACGATTGCCCTGATCGCCATCATGTTCTACTTTATGCGCCAGATGATGGGCGCCAATAATAGGAACATGCAGTTTGGCAAGACCAATGCCAAGACCAACGAGGCTACGCGTCCCAAGGTCAAGTTCGAGGACGTTGCCGGCGTGGACGAGGCAGTCGAGGAGCTCGAGGAGATCCGTGACTTTTTGAGCGATCCGGATCGCTATCGCAAGCTGGGCGCCAAGATCCCGCGTGGCGTGTTGCTGGTGGGCCCTCCGGGCACCGGTAAAACGTTGCTGGCCAAGGCCGTTGCCGGCGAGGCGGGCGTGCCGTTCTTTAGCATCTCGGGTTCCGACTTTGTCGAGATGTTCGTGGGTGTCGGCGCCAGCCGTGTGCGTGACCTCTTTAAGGAGGCCAAGTCTCAGGCTCCGTCAATCATCTTTATTGACGAGATCGATGCCGTGGGACGTCAGCGCGGAGCTGGCTTGGGCGGCGGTCACGACGAGCGCGAGCAGACGCTCAACCAGCTGCTGGTCGAGATGGACGGCTTTGAGGAAAGCGAGCCGGTCATCCTGATCGCTGCGACCAACCGTCCCGATATTCTGGATCCGGCATTGCTGCGTCCCGGCCGTTTTGACCGTCAGGTTACGGTCGACCGTCCGGATGTGAAGGGCCGCGAGCAGATCTTGCGCGTGCATGCCGAGAACAAGCCGATGGACGAGGACGTGAAGTTTGAGAAGCTCGCCCAGATGACCGTTGGCTTCACCGGCGCCGATCTGGCAAATCTGCTCAACGAGTCTGCGCTGCTGGCTGCCCGCCGCCATCGTTCCGTGATCTCGATGGACGAGGTCGAGGAGTCGATGGAGCGCGTGATTGCCGGACCGCAACGCAAGGGTCGCGTGATGACCGAAGCCGAGCGCACCACGATTGCCTACCATGAGAGCGGCCACGCCCTGGTGGGCCACATCTTGGAGCATTCCGATCCGGTTCATAAGATCTCGATCGTCAGCCGCGGTCAGGCCCTGGGCTACACGCTGCAGCTTCCGCAGGAGGACCACTTCCTCAAGACCAAGAACGAGATGCTCGACGAGCTTGCCGTGTTCTTGGGCGGCCGCGTTGCCGAGGAACTCATGTGCGATGACATCACGTCGGGCGCGAGCAACGACCTGGAGCGCGCGACCAAGATGGCGCGCGAGATGGTCACACGTCTGGGCATGAGCGAGGAGCTGGGCACTCAGGTCTTTGGCGAGGCGCAGCATCAGGTATTCCTGGGCCGTGACTATGCCGATCATCAGGATTACTCCGAGGAGACGGCGCGCCGCATTGATATCGAGGTTCAGCGCATCATGCGCGAGGCCCATCGTCGTGCGGTCGAGATCCTGGACGCCCGTCGCGATCAGCTCGATCTGATGGCGAAGGTGCTGCTTGAGCGCGAGACCGTCGAAGGCGACGCCGTGAACGCCCTGCTCGACAACGAGTGGGATGCCTACCTTGAGCGCGAGGGCGATATCCTGGCGGCCAAGGAGGAGCGCAATGCCAAGGCGGCCGGCATGCCGACCAAGAAGCGCGCGCCTCGTATGAGCGAGGAGGAGCTGGCGGCTGATGCCGCGGCCTTTGCGCAGGCGGCCATGCAGGAGGATGCCGAAGCCGCATCCGATGATGCCGGTGATGGCAATGCTGTCAACGCTGACGGCAACACCGACGCCGACAAATAGTTCTTGTAGCGAAAGCCTCTGCGGGGAAACCTGTGGAGGCTTTTTCTTTTGAGCGATATGGGGCCATCTGTTGATTGGGGACAGACTTAAATGAGCGTTTTCACGCATTTAAGTCTGTCCCCAATCAACATTGTGGCGCTCTAGTTGGCTAAAGCGTACAATACCGCCTATGCGAAAGGGGAACAGATGATCAACGAAACTATGTATGCCCGCGGTGCGGAAAGCTCCATTATCCGCGAGATTTTTAGCTACGGCCTTGAGCGCAAGGCGCAAATCGGCGCGGAAAACGTGTTCGATTTCTCGCTGGGCAACCCGAGCGTTCCTGCTCCCGCCGCCGTCGCGGAGTCCATCAAAAAGGCGCTTGAACTGCCGAGTGACCAGCTGCACGGTTATACGCCCGCTCCGGGCCTGCCGCAGTGCCGTACCGCCGTGGCTGAGTCTCTTAACCGTCGCTTCGGTACGAGCTATGAGGGCAAGGATGTCTTCATGACCGTGGGCGCGGCGGCTTCGCTCACCTGCACGCTCAATGCCGTTACGAACTCGGGTGATGAGGTCATTGTTATCGCCCCGTACTTCCCGGAGTATCGCGTGTGGATTGAGAAGGCCGGCTGTACGTGTGTCGAGGCGCTCGCCGATGAAGATACGTTCCAGCTGAGCGTGGATAATGTGCTCAAGGCGATTACCGACAAGACGGCAGCTGTCATCATCGACTCACCGAATAACCCGACGGGCGCCGTGTATACGCGCGATACCCTGACGCGACTGGCCAATGTTTTACTCGAGGTCAACGCCAAGCGCGATCCCGAGAATCCGATCATGCTTATCTCGGATGAGCCGTATCGCGAGATTGTCTATGGCGCCGAGGTGCCTTGGGTGCCTTCGATCTACGAGCACACCATCGTGTGTTACTCGTATTCCAAGTCGCTTTCGCTACCGGGCGAGCGCGTGGGGTGGATCCTGGTTCCCAATACGAATCCTCAGGCAGCTCGTCTAATGCCCGCCGTTGCCGGTGCCGCCCGTACGCTGGGCTTCGTGTGCGCGCCGGCGCTCTTCCAGCGCGTGATTATCGATTGCATCGATGAGCCGAGTGACGTTGAGGCCTATGCGCGCAACCGCACCGCGCTTACCGATGCACTGGCGGAGTACGGCTACACCTATGTTGAGCCGGATGGTGCATTCTACCTGTGGGTGAAGGCGCTGGAGCCCGATGCGAACGCCTTCTGCGAGCGCGCAAAGAAGTATGAGCTGCTCGCGGTGCCTTCGGATAGCTTTGGCATGCCGGGCTGGTTCCGCCTTGGCTACTGTGTGAGCTACGAGACCATCGTCAACTCGCTACCCGCTTGGAAGCAACTGGCTGACGAATATCGTCGAAAGTAAAGCGCTCTGCTTACAATGTTTTACGTGAAACGGGGTTTGGCGCTAAGCCAGACCCCGTTGTCTATGCCGTTGTGTGATTGGGATGAAGCAGTTTTACGACTGCTGAAAGCTATGCGTACAATGAATATACGCGACGGCCATACTGGACAAGGAGACCTGATGCCCTACCTGCTTTCTTGTGATATTCATACTCATACGATGTTCTCTGCGCATGCGTATTCAACCATCGAGGAGAACATATATTGGGCGGCAGAGCGCGGCCTTCAGGTGCTCGGTTCCGCCGATCATTTAAGCTCGATGGTTACGCCTTGCCCCAATGACCTGCGCAGTTTCCAATTCTTTATTAACCAGGATATCTGGCCGCGCATTTGGAGCGGCGTGCTGGTGCTGCGTGGTGCCGAGGCCGATATCGCTTCGCTGGACGGAAGCCTGTTTGGCGAGGGCATTCCCGTTTCGCTCGATATTGCCGGCGATTCGTATAGTCGTGAGCATTCGCTGTTCGATTTGGTGACGCGCAATTTGGATTATTTGGTTGCGAGCGTGCATAATCCGCAGCTCGCTGAAGGCGCGACGCTCGCCCAGACGACCGAGATGTACATCAATGCCCTGGAGCATCCCAAGGTGTTCATGCTTGGGCATACGGGTCGTTCGGGCGTGCCGTTCGATATCGATGAGGTGCTGCTGGCGGCCAAGGCCAAGCACAAGATTATCGAGATCAACAACCACAGTCTTGAGCATGGCGCGGATGCCGAGCATTGGGACGTGTGCCGCAAGATCGCCGAGCGCTGTGCCGAACTGGGCGTGGGCATTGGCGTGTCGACCGATGCCCACATTGGTATGGCCATTGGCAAGCTCGATCACGCGCGCAAGATGCTCGACGAGATTCACTTCCCACTGGACCTGATCGTGACGCGCGACCGCGAGACGCTGCTGCGCGAGATGGCGGCAGCCGGCGTGTGTGACCTGCGCAAGGGGATGTAGCCGGGTGTATATACCTAATGAAGGGGGACGGTCCAGGCGGGCCGTCCCCCTTCTTATGCCGGTAGATTTTTGGGACATGCCTTAAAATCTACCGGGGTGGATTAGCGGCGTTCGAGGACCGCGACAGTCTCGGTGTGGTCGGTATGAGGGAACATGTCGACCGGCGTGATCTTGAGCAGGCGATAGTCTCCGTCGAGGAGTTGGTGCAGGTCGCGCTCTTGGGTCACGGGATTGCAGCTGATATAGGTGATACGGCGCGGCTTAAGTGTGCAGGCGGCCTCAAGAAACTCGGGCGTGGAGCCGGCGCGCGGCGGATCGATGGAGAGAACGTCAACGCGCTCGTTGTTATCGGCGGCGTCCAGGATGTAATCGGTGGCGTCGTCGGCCATAAACCAAGCGCTGCGGGTGAGGCCGTTGAGCTCGGCATTGCGACGTGCGTCGGCAATGCCCGCCGGGTTGCGCTCCACGCCGAGCAGCATAATGCCAACACCCCTGTTCTGGGCATCCTTCGCGGCGCACAGGCCGATGGTGCCGCTGCCGCAGTAAGCGTCCATGAGAATGTCGCCCTGCTGCAGGTCCATGCCGTCAATCGCGAGCTGATAGAGCAGCTCGGTCTGCTGCGGATTGGTCTGATAGAACGCGGTAGGGGAGATATCGAATTCGCAACCGAGCAGCTGGTCGCGCATGCACTCGGCGCCATAGACGATACGAGTCTCCTCACCCAAGATGGCGTTACCGGGACGGCCGTTGATATTTTGGGCGACGGTGACGATATGCGGATCGAGCGCCGCGACGGCCTCAAAGAACTCCTGCGCATGCGGTAAGTCACGCTGGGCGGTCACGAGCGTAACCATGACTTGGTCGGTGCGCCAACCGCAGCGGACGACGGCATAGCGAAGCAAACCAAGATGCTTGTCCTCATTAAAGGCGGGAATATGCAGCCGCTCAGCTTCGCGCGCGATGCCGTTGAGAATCTGACGAGTGCCCGGCGCCTCGACAGGGCATTCAGGAACAGCAACGATCCTGTGCGTCCCACGTTCAAAAAAGCCGCAGCGGACAGCGCCCTCTTTGCCGGGAGCAAACGGAGTGGCAGCCTTATGACGAAAACCACGCGGCGCAGGATACTTGCCCGGGTCGCCCAGGGTAACACCCATACCGCGAATGGGATCAACGGCAACACCCTCGCGCTCACAGAGCTCAGCAAACAGCTCCTCCATAGCAGCCTGCTTGGCCGCCAACTGCTTCTTATAAGGACGATTGAGCGCCGTACACCCACCACAAGCCCGCATGATGGAACAAGGCGACTTGGGATCCACGGCCTTACGCGAGGACGGAACCGAATCGTTAAGCGGGCGCTTGGGGCGAGCCTGAGGCGCCTTATCCCCGCCCCGACGAGAGCCAGAACGCTTGGTCTTAGCCCTGCTCTTGGTCGATTTGCTTTTTGCAGCTTTAGAAGACTTGGATTTCGTAGAAGATTTCTCCTCCTTTGACCCCTCAGCCGCTTCCACCAAAGCACGACGAGCCCTACGCTCCGCACGAGATTCTGCCATCAATAACTCCACTAATTCATAAATTTAAGCTGCAAGTATTGTACCGTGCCAAGCCAGCAGACGATATGCAAGCGGTTTATTCGTGCCAGTGATAAGCCCAACGACGGTTGCCCGCCGCGTGAGGGGTGTGGGGGTTAAGTTTATCGCGAGTTCCGCACGAACAGGAGGCCACTTAATGTGGCCTCCGTCGTGAGCAGGACTGTAGAGCAGGAAACTTAACCCCCACACCCCTCACGCGGCGGGCAAACTCGCCTTGTGCTCTATCACGCTAAAGTGTATGATTCTGAACGTTACATGACTCACTTTACCTAACTAAAGTGCCATCAAGGGGGAATACCATGAATACCGATATGTCTCGTCGTCAATTTGTCGGTCTAGCCGGTTCGCTTGCCACGGTGCTTGGCCTCGGCCTGGTAGGCTGCGGCGGTGGTGCCGGCAAGGGCTCCGCTGCTGGCTCTGCCGCGGCCAAGGATGTGAAGGGCGCTGCGGAGTCCAAGAAGCTCGTGGTGGGCTTTGACAAGTCCTACCCTCCGTACGGCTTTGTGGGCGACGATGGCGAGTACACCGGGTTTGACCTCGATCTGGCTAAGGCCGTTGCCGATAAGCAGGGCTGGGATGTCGATTACGAGGCCATCGATTGGGATGCCAAGGACACGCTGCTCAACTCCGGCGCCATCAACTGCATCTGGAATGGCTTTACCATGGAGGGTCGCGAGGACGACTACACGTTTTCCGAGCCTTACATGCTCAACGAGCAGGTGCTCGTGGTCAAGAAGGACGCGGGTATCAAGAGCTGGGACGATCTTGCCGGCAAGACCGTGATTACCCAGACTGATTCCGCCGCACAGGATGTGCTCGAGGGCGACCAGAAGGATCTGGCCGCGACGTTTGCCACGCTCGATACCATCGGTGAGTACAACACGGCGTTTATGCAGCTCGAGAGTGGCGCAGTCGATGCCGTTGCCTGTGACCTCTCGATCGCTCAGTATCAGCTTGCCGCCAAGCCCGATGCCTATACGCAGCTCGACAAGCCGCTGTCCAGCGAGCATTACGCCGTTGGCTTCAAGAAGGGCGACACCAAGTCCGCCGATGCCGTGACCGAGTCGCTCAAGGCACTCTACGAGGATGGCACGGTCAAGGACCTCTGTGATAAATATGCAGATTACGGTCTGTCTTTCGATAATTGGGTGCTCAAGTAATGTCTATTCAGGTCATGATGCAAATGCTTGGCCAGGGATTCTTGGTCAGCTTGCAGCTGTTTGTGCTAACGCTGCTCGGGTCGATTCCGCTGGGAATCCCCGTGGCGTTTATGCGCATGAGCAAAATTGCGCCGCTCCGCTGGATTGCGCGCATCTACATTTCGGTCATGCGCGGTACGCCGCTCATGCTGCAGATGTTTGCCATCTACTTTGCCCCGTACTACGTGTTTGGCATTTCGCTCACGCCCGATTCCAAGTGGACGGCGTGCGTCGTGGCGTTCATCATCAACTACGCCGGTTACTTTGCCGAGATCTATCGCTCGGGCTTGCAGTCCATTCCGCGCGGTCAATACGAGGCCGCCGAGGTGCTGGGCTACTCGCGCCTGCAGACGTTTTTGTACATTGTGATGCCGCAGGTCGCCAAGCGCATCTTGCCGGCGATGGGCAACGAGATCATTACGCTGGTCAAGGACACGTCGCTGGCGTTTGCCATTGGCGTGGGTGAGATGTTTTCGACCGCCAAGGCGCTGGTTGCCTCGCAGGTGAGCATGGTGCCGTTTGCGATTGCGGCTCTGATCTACTGGGTCTTTAACTTTGTGGTCGAGATGCTGCTGGGCGCCGCCGAAAAGAAGCTGGACTATTATCATGACTAACTCGGTGATGAAAATCGAAAGCGCGCGCAAGGCGTTTGGTGGCAATGAGGTGCTCAAGGACATCTCGCTCGAGGTGAAGCGCGGCGAGGTCGTGGCGATTATCGGGCCTTCGGGCGGCGGTAAGTCCACGCTGCTGCGCTGTGCCACGCTGCTCGAGACGCTCGACGGCGGCTCGCTCTCGTTTGGCGACCTTGCCGTCGCGACGGACGCGGGACCGGGTGCGGTCTATGCGAAAGGCGACGTGCCCAAACAGGCGCGCTCGCGGTTTGGTCTGGTGTTCCAGAACTACAATCTGTTCCCGCACTATACGGTGATGAAAAACATCATCGACGCGCCGATCCGCGTGCTTAAGCGTCCGCGCGAGCAGGCGGAGGCCCGCGCACACGAGCTTATTGCACAGATGGGGCTTACGGGTAACGAGAACAAGGTACCCTGCGAGCTTTCGGGCGGTCAGCAGCAGCGCGTGAGTATTGCCCGCGCCCTGGCGCTCGACCCGGAAATCTTGTTCTTTGATGAGCCGACCTCGGCGCTCGATCCAGAGCTGACGGCTGAGGTGCTGCGCGTCATCAAGGATTTGGCCGCGCAGAATATGACGATGGTGATCGTGACGCACGCGATGCAGTTTGCCCGCGACGTTGCCGACCGCGTGGTCTTTATGGATGGCGGTCGCATTGTCGAGGAGGGATCTGCCGAGCAGGTTATCGACCATCCGCGCGAGCAGCGCACGCGTGAGTTCTTGAGCCGTATCGAGGGATAGACTCAGGTATTTACTCAACTATTAATTGAGGCGAAGCCGCCACAGGTCTTACGGTCTGTGGTGGCTTTTTGTTTACATCGACGGGGTTCAATAATTGCCCCACAAGCTTGTCTCTTCCTCTCGCCGCCTGTATTCATACGTGTGCCGAAAGGTATGCATGGACAGCCGTCCGTGAGGGTAGGGTGGTGGCATAGGACATTTGGAGGGTGAGTCGGCTCGGCTGCCGACCATGCTGCTCCCGGGACGGCACCGACCGCGAACTCTCCCCGTTGGCGTCGCGCATTGCGCGCGGCCCTGCAAGGAGGTCATCATGGGTGCTCCCAAGACCGGTAACGTAAGGAACGTGGTGCTCGTAGGCCAAGGCGGGGTGGGCAAGACTTCACTCGCCGAGGCCATGCTCCACCTTTCCGGCAAGACCGCCCGCCTGGGCGGCCACGACGGCACCAAGCCCACGCTCGACTATGACCCCGAAGAGGTCAAGCGTGCATTTTCCATCTCGACGACCATCGCGCCGATCGACTGGAAGGGCGCGCGCATCAATGTGCTCGATGCCCCGTGCTACCCCGATTTTATCGGCGACGCCTTTGCCGCGATGAGCGTCTGCGAGACGGCCCTGTTTGTGGTCGACGCCGAGGCCGGCCCGCAGCCTACGACGGTTAAGCTCTGGTATGCCGCCGAGGACCTGCGTCTGGCGCGTGCGGTATTCGTAAACCGCCTGTCGCGCTCCGAGGCCAGCTTTGCGACCACAATGGACCTGCTGCAGGAGCGCTTTGGTACGCGCCTGGGCGCCGTGACTCTTCCCTGGGGCGAGGGCGAGGACTTTGACGGCATCATCGACCTGGTGCGCATGAAGGCGCGCCACTGCAACGGCGCCGAGGCCGTTGAGTCGGAGATTCCCGAGGAGTATCGTGCCCAGGCCGAGGAGGCCCATGACCATCTGTGCGAGCTGGTGGCCGAGGCTGACGACGAGCTGATGATGAAATACTTGGAAGGCGAGGAGACGCTGACGCAGGAGGAGCTTGAGGGCTTGTTGTCCAAGGCGATCGCCGAACGCATCTTTGTGCCGGTCTTTGCGGGCGATTGCATTAAGGAGCAGGGCGTCAACTCGCTGATGGACGACATCGCCACGTACTTCCCGGCGCCGACCGACTACGGCGAGATGCCGCTCATCGACGGCGATTCGCTTAAGATCTCGAGTGACGATGACCGTCCGGTGGCCTTTGTGTTTAAGACCCTGGCCGATCCGCAGCAGGGTCGCATCAGCTTTATCAAGGTGCTGACGGGTACGCTTGAGCCGGGTCTTGAGCTGATCAACGCCCGCACGCGCAAGAGCGACCGTCTGGCTCACCTTTATGTGATGTGCGGCCGCGACATGACCGAGGTCGGGCACGCCTATGCCGGCGATATCATCGTGGCACCCAAGCTGGCGGCCGAGACGGGCGATACGCTCTCGATTACCGGCAAGGTTGAGGCTGCGGCGTTTAAGTTCCCCAACTCGCAGTACCGCATCGCCATCGAGGCCGAGAAGCGTGGCGACGAGGAGAAGCTCTACACGTTTATCGAGAAGGCCTGCAAGGCAGACCCGACCATGAGCATCGACCGCGACGAGGAGACCGGGCAGACCATCATCTCGGCGGTGGGCGAGGCGCAGGTTTCGGTGCTGCTCAACCGTTTGGAGGACCGCACCAAGGTTGTGGCAAAGAGCGTGCCGATCCGCATTCCGTATCGCGAGACCATCCGCCGCACGGCGAGCGCACAGGGCCGACACAAGAAGCAGACTGGCGGTGCCGGTCAGTATGGCGACTGCTGGCTGCGCGTTGAGCCACTCATTGGGCCCGACGGCACGAGCGATGGCTATGAGTTTGTGGACGAGGTCGTAGGCGGCCGTATTCCGCGCTCGCTGATTCCCGCCGTGGACAAGGGCGTCCAGGAGACCATGAAGGACGGCATTATTGCCGGCTACCCGCTTACGGGCATTCGTGTGGCTGTGTACGACGGCTCGTATCACAGCGTCGACTCCAACGAGATGGCGTTCCGCGCGGCGGCTCGCATCGGCCTGCGCAAGGCATGCGCCGATGCCGACCCGGTGGTGCTGGAGCCCATCGAGGAAATCACGGTGACTATCCCCGAGAGCTACGCCGGCGCCGTGATGGGCGACATCTCGGCCTCGCGCGGTCGCGTGACAGGCATGGAGACCGATGAGCGCGGAGACACCGTGGTTATCGCGCAGGCACCTCTCGCCGAGCTGACGGATTACTCGACGCGCCTGCGCTCTATCACGCGCGGCACGGGTGACTTTACCATGAAGCCCGCCGGCTACGAGCAGGTGCCCTATGACGTTCAGGCCAAGCTGGTCGAGCGCTATGAGGAGGGTCGCGCTAAGTAGCGTGTGGCTTTGCCGGTGCTATACATGCCGATGCAAGGGCCGCTCTGGGTGATCCGGAACGGCCCTTTTTGATCCCTGGGGGGATGCAAATCGGTTCTTGTCGGGTTAGGGCTAGTCCCCTGAGGCCTGATTGCGGCCGGTGGCGTAGTCGATCTGCACATGCGGTTGCAGGTTGTAGCAGTACACGTGGAAGCACAGTGTCTTGCCGTGGTCCTCGACCGATTGCGCCTCGAGGCGGACACCGCGGCAGACGAGTTCCTCTTCGTTGTACATGGGCGTGACGCGGTAGAGCACGTGGTTGCCCGTGTCGCGGATATAGCCGAGGATCTGCTCTTCGAAGGGCAACATGCCCGTCTCGTTGAGATAGCGCGTGCCGGTCAGGAGATTTTTGCGGTTGGCGTTTTCGCCGCAGAGCGACCAAGCGATAAGGTGGCAGCGGTTATAGAGGCTCTGGCTCGGAATAAAGTCGTAGCGCTGCTGGTGCCACCCGGCGGGGTGGATACGCGAGATATCGCCGCGCTTGCCCTGACCGAGCGATTCGGGTCCTATGCAGGCGAGTGCTTTGCGGGTACGGCCCAGGCTGTCGAGTTTAGAGAACTTCTTAAAGCAGCCCTCTTCGGTGGCCCGTTCGTATTCATCGAGCGTGAACGACGGCGTGCCGAGCGGATGCGTGCCGTCGGCGCGGAGGGCAACGTAGGGGTTGCCGGCGTAGTCGGGAATGCTGGTGAGGTATACGCCGCGCGCGCGGTTGAGGTCGGGGTTTTCCACTTCGTCGACGGGGGTGGCGTTCGAAGAGACATCGTCGCCGGTGCCGGTTGTGGTGAATTCGGAGCCATCGCCGGTGCTTTGGCCGCCTTTGGAATCCGAGGAGCTTACCGTTCCCGATTCGAGCCGGGCGACCAGGTCCGCCTCGTCGTCGGTGCGGCTGGGGCTCTCGTTTTGCTTCTCGGCCAGGGCCGCCGCCTGTTCATCGCTTTGCGGCGAGAGCAGCTTGGGCGCCCCGTCGAGCGATCCCGTAAACAGCGCAAAGCCCAGCACCACGGCGGTGCCGATGGAAAGTGCTTGCTTGTAGGCGGACTTGCGCGACATTGAGGCTCCTGGATGGACGGTTGGGAATCTACCAGTCTAGCAGGAGCCGGCAGAGGCCGTTCTGTCGAACAAATACTTAAGATTTGGGACAAACGCTACTGGTTCATTTGCTTCATATTTGACGTATGGCTAGATCGAGGTGGAGTCGAGCCAGTTGAGCTTGCACTCGAGAATGCGCTGCTCGCCGGGTTGGCTGCTGCCATCAAGCAAGGCGAGCAGCATCTCGGCCGCCTCCCTGCCTTCCTGGTCGACGGGCTCGATGATCGTGGAGACGGTCGGCGTGGTGAGGTTGGTCCAGTCTTCGCAGTTGAGTCCCAAAAGACCTATTTGCTGCGGAAGTAGATGGGCCATGGGTTGGAGGGCCTTGTAGACACGGGGAAGCGCCCATTGGTTTTGTACGAAGATGAGCGTGCGCTTGGCGGGGTTGAACTTGTATTTAAAGTATTCGGTGAGCTCGTTGATCGACGGTTTGTTGTGATCGATGGGGATGGCTTTGTAGAGCTGCCCATTCGCGGCCAATGCCTCGGCATATCCCTGAAAACGTTCCATGCGAGTGCGCATTTCGGTCATGTTGGCGGCGATGGAAAAGAAGTCTTCGTAGCCGGCGTCGAGAAGCGCCTGCGTGGCATTGTACACGCCGTCGTAGAGGTTGGTTTTGATCCAGCTGGTGCCTGGGCTGTAGATGGCCGCGTCAAAAAAGACGACGGGCTTGTCGGCGCGCTTGATGCGGTCATGAACGGCCTTGAAATTTGCCGTGGGCTGGATGATAAAACCATCGACGCCCAGTGAGAGCATTTTGTCGACATACATGAGCTCGGTCTCGGGGTTAAAGTTGCTCGTGCAAACGACCGTCTGGTAGCCCGCGGGGAGCATGACCTGCTCCATGCCGTTGAGGACGAGGCCCGCCCATTTGTTGGTGTTATCCAAGATGATGATGGCGATGACGTGGGTCTGCTTGCCGGTGAGCGTTTGCGCTTGGGCGTTGGGAACGTATCCGAGTTCCTTGATGACGCGCGCAATCTTTGCCTGCGTCTTCTCGCTAAGCTTTTCTCGTTTGTCGTTGAGGTAATACGAGACGCTTGCCGTCGAGGTTCCCGCCTCTCGAGCGACGTCTGCGATCGTAACGCGCTGTTTTGCCACAGCGACTCCTTCCGACAGATGAGCATTTTCCAACATGATGACTTTGAGTCTTGGTGAGGGATGCGCTTTGGTGAGCGACTTTTTCCTTTCATATGAGTATGCAACAAATGCGGTATATGGGTGGGGTCGAAATTTGTGACCGGCATGCGCATCTGCCGTCTACCGAGAAAATCAAATACTTCTTGACTTTTGAAATCGAGGGTAAAATCGCAGGATTCATTTTTGGTTAAACGCATAACTAAATAGCGTAACCAACGCTCTGACCTGCGCGTTTACCGAAATAAACTGGCATTAAGAAAAACGAGCACCTATATTGGTCTTGTCGAAAAGACAGCAAGTCCAAACGGCAGGGGATGCTCCGGAGGCCTCCGCAAACGGTGTCTTGCGCACGCAACTCTATGAAAAGAGGGAAGCAATGAAGATCGTAGGCGTTGCCGCCTGTACCGTGGGTATCGCCCACACGTATATGGCCCAGAAGGCGATTCAGGATGAATGCGCCGCTCGTGGCATCGAGTGCAAAGTCGAGGCTCAGGGTGGTCTGGGTATCGAAAATGAGCTCACGCAGGAAGACGTTGATTGCGCCGACCTGGTGCTCGAGTCCGTCGACGTGGGCGTCGAGAACGAGGACCGTTTTGAGCAAAAGATGGCCGAGGGCAAGTTCCTCAAGGTCGGCACCTCGGATGTAATCGCCGATCCGGTAAAGATTATCGACCAGGCTGTCGAGATCATCAAGGCGACGGGCGGTGCCGTTGACGCGTCCAAGGCCGAGGCCAAGGCAGAGAAGAAGGCCGTCTCCGCTGCCCCGCAGGCCCCGACACCGGCGTCCAAGCAGTCCATCTTTGCCGATCCTGGCAAGACGCTGCTCAATGCATTCAATACCGGTGTTTCCTATTTTATCCCCATCGTCGTTATCGGTGGCGTGTTCCTCGCCTTCTCGTTGGCATCCGGTACTGCCGGTGCTAGCGGTATGGAGGTCACCAACCCGTTGATGGTGAGTCTTAACACTATCGGCATGGCCGGCATCTCTATGATGATTCCGGTGCTTGCGGCATACATCGCCTACTCGATGGCCGGTAAGCCCGCACTTGCCCCCGGCTTCGTCCTGGGCTACTTGGTTAACAACGCCGTCGTCACCCCGAGCGGCAACAGCGTTTCGACCGGCTTCTTGGGCGCCATGATCATGGCTGTCATCTGCGGTTACTTTGTCCGCTGGATGAAGACCTGGAAGGTCAACAACACCATCCAGACCATCATGCCCATTCTGATCATCCCGATTCTGACCTCGCTCGTCCTGGGCATGGCTTACATCTACATCTTGGCCACGCCGCTTGGCTTTGTGATGGATTGGCTCACCAGCGTGCTCGGCAGCCTGCAGGGCGGCTCCGCCGTCGTCCTGGGCTTGGTCATTGGCGTTATGACCGCTTTCGATATGGGTGGCCCCATCAACAAGACCGCTTCAACCTTTACCATGGCCATCATGGCCTCCGGCACCTACGGCCCCAACGGTATGTTCCGCGTCGCCGTCGCCATTCCCCCGATTGCTTGCGGCCTCGCTGCGCTCATCGCCAAGAACAAGTTCGATGACGCTGACCGTCAGATGGGCATCTCTGCGCTGTTCATGGGCTGCATCGGTATTACCGAGGGCGCTATTCCCTTCGCGGTCAAGGATCTTGGCCACACCCTGCCCGGCATTTGCATCGGCTCTGCCGTGGGCGCGGCGCTTGCCGCCTTCCAGGGCATCGACTGCTATGTTCCGCATGGTGGCTTTATTGTCGCCCTGGCCACCAACAACGTCGCGCTGTTCTGCCTGGACATCGTGATTGGCTCCTTGGTCGCCGCTGCAATCCTGATTGCCATGAAGCCCACGCTCGATAAGCAGGCCAAGTAAACCTTTAAGGATTCCGGTTGTGCGGAGGGATGGATTTGACTCCGCACAACCGCCCCTACACAACAAAATCCATCCGCACTGATAGGGCCCACATCTGGGTCCCAGGGAACTTTTGTCAAAAATCCTCTGGAGAAGGAGAACAAAATGTCCAACCTCACCATCCGCCAGGCCGTTCAGGGCATGCTCAAGCTGCAGGACAGCGGCGATCACGCAACCATGGTCGGCATTGGTCCCATGAGCCCCAACCTGATTCAGGCCGTGTTCGAGCTTGCCAAGGACGAGGATTTCCCGCCCATGTTTATCGCTAGCCGCAACCAGGTCGATATGGACGAGATGGGCGCCGGCTACGTCAACGGTTGGGACCAGACGCGCTTTGCCGCCGACATTAAGAAGGTTGCCGACGAGGTGGGTTATACCGGTCCGTACTACCTGTGCCGCGATCACGGCGGTCCGTGGCAGCGCGACGAGGAGCGTAACGCCCACCTGCCCGAGGACGAGGCCATGGAGCTCGCCCGCAAGTCCTTTGTCGCCGACATGGAGGCAGGCTTTGACCTGCTGATGGTCGACCCCACCAAGGACCCCTATCAGATCGGCAAGGTTATTCCGCTCGACGTGGTGCTTCGCCGCACGATCGATCTTATCGACTATCTTGAGCAGTACCGTCGCGAGCATAACCTGCCCGAGGTTGCCTATGAGGTCGGTACCGAGGAGACCAATGGCGGCCTGACCTCCACCGACAAGTACGAGGAGTTCATTTCTCAGCTGCAGCCCGAGCTCGAGAAGCGCGGCTGCCCCATGCCCACCTTTATCGTCGGCCAGACCGGTACGCTCACCCGTTGGACCGAGCAGGTCGGTCATTACAACTTTAAGAATGCCCGCGAGCTCGCCGACATGGCCAAGCGCTACGGCGTGGGCCTGAAGGAGCACAACGCCGACTACCTGGACGACGCGACGCTGCTCGAGCACATCCCGGCACACGTGACCGCTTCCAATGTCGCCCCTCAGTACGGCACCGAGGAGACCCGCGCTTACCTCAAGCTCTGCGCTACCGAGCAGATTCTGGTCGACAACGGCCTGTGCGACGATCCCTCCGATCTGTATCACACGCTGCTGGTCAAGGCCATCAAGACCGAGCGCTGGCGCAAGTGGATGACCGGCGACGATGTCAACCTGCAGGTTGACGACATTCTGGCCGACGACGAGCTCAGCCTGAAGATTCTGGATGTCTCCGGCCACTACGCGTTCAACGATCCCGAGGTCAAGGAGCAGGTCGAGAAGCTCTATCGCAACCTCGCTGCCCAGGACATTGACGGCAAGCGCTTTGTGATCGAGCACATCAAGCGCCCGATCAAGCAGTACGTCGTCGGTCTTAACCTCAAGGGCGTCACGAGCCGCATCGAGAAGGCTCTCTAAGTAGCTTTTCCTACACGACGCCGGGCCTGGGGCATGTCCCAGCTGCAGGCCCGGCACATAGGACAAAAGGACATCCCCTTTGTCCTATTTTTTGAGTTTTGGATTCCTTAGAAGGAGTTTGCACCATGAAGTTCTTTATCGATACCGCCAACCTTGACGAGATCGCCGAGGCCAAGAGCTGGGGCTGCCTTGCCGGCGTCACCACCAATCCGTCCCTGTACGCCAAGACCGGCGGCAAGCTCGCCGACTTTGAGCCCCATATGCTCAAGATTGCCGAGCTCTGCGAGGGCCTGCCCGTGTCTGCTGAGTCCACCGCGACCACTGCCGAGGGCATGATCGAGGAGGGCAAGCGTCTTGCCGCCCTGGCTCCCAACATCGTGGTCAAGCTTCCCGTGTGCGAGGCCGGCCTCGCCGCCTGCCGCGCCCTGGCCGATGCGGGCGTGCGCGTCAACATGACGCTTGTTTTCTCGCCGACGCAGGCCCTCATGGCCGCCAACGCCGGTGCCCGCTACATCAGCCCGTTTGTCGGCCGCTTTGACGACATCGCCGAGGACGGCATCTCGCAGCTCGACAATGTCGTGACATGCATCAAGAACTATGACTGGACCGGCAAGAACGTCGACGACACCGTCGAGATCATCACCGCTTCGGTCCGCACGCCCAACCACGTGACCCAGGCGGCTCTTCTTGGTGCCGATATCGCGACCGTCCCCATGGCCGCTCTCAAGAAGTGCCTGCATCACCCGCTGACCGACCAGGGCCTCGCCTCTTTTGAGGCTGACTGGAAAAAGGTCGTCGAGGCACAGTAACGATGGTTCTGCCGGCCCAGCATTTGTTATGCCGGGCCGGCGTGCTCAAGAGAGGAAACTCCATGACCGATCAGGAACTGGCCAAGATTGCCAATGAGGTTCGCCGCGGTATTGTCACGGGCGTCCACGCCGCCAAGTCGGGGCATCCGGGCGGATCGCTTGGCGCCGCCGACATTATGACCTACCTCTACTTTGAGGAAATGGATGTCGACCCGGCGAATCCGAGCTGCGCCGAGCGCGATCGCTTTGTGCTCTCCAAGGGACATTGCGCTCCGGCACTCTATGCCGTGCTCGCCGAGCGCGGGTTCTTTCCCAGGGAGGAGCTCGAGACGCTCCGTCATATCGGCAGCCGCCTGCAGGGCCATCCCAATATGAATGACACGCCGGGCGTCGACATGTCTACCGGATCGCTCGGTCAGGGTATCTCCGCCGCGGTTGGAATGGCGCTCGCCGCAAAGCACTGGGGTGACAGCTACCGCGTCTACACGCTGTTGGGCGACGGTGAGTGCGAGGAAGGCCAGGTGTGGGAGGCGGCAATGTTCGCCGGCAACCACGACCTGGATAACCTTGTCGCTATCGTCGATCACAATGGCCTGCAAATTGACGGCAGTATCGACGAAGTTAACTCGGCTATGCCGCTTGCCGACAAGTTCCGCGCCTTTAAGTGGCATGTGATCGAGCTTGCCGACGGTAACGACATGGCGCAGATTGCAGCCGCCTTTGCCGAGGCCCGCAAAGTGAGCGACTCGCCCGTGGCCATTATCGCCGAGACGGTGAAGGGCAAGGGCGTCTCCTTTATGGAAAACCAAGTGGGCTGGCACGGCAAGGCGCCCAACGATGAACAGTTTGAGCAGGCCATGGCCGAGCTCGCAGCAGCAGGGGAGGAGCTCTAATGGCAGACGTCAAGAAAGTCGCCACGCGCGTTAGCTATGGCGAGGCACTTGTCGAGCTGGGCAATGAGCACGATGACTTTGTGGTTCTCGATGCCGACCTGGCCGCCGCCACGCAGACCGGTAAGTTTAAGGCTGCGCACCCTGAGCGCTTCTACGATGCCGGCATTGCCGAGAGCAACTTGATGGGGCTTGCCGCCGGCATTGCGACCACGGGTCGCGTCGCCTTTGCGAGCACCTTTGCCATGTTCGCCGCCGGTCGTGCGTATGAGCAAGTGCGTAACTCCATCGGCTATCCGCACCTCAACGTCAAAATCGGGGCCACGCATGCGGGTATTTCGGTCGGCGAAGACGGCGCTACGCATCAGTGCTGCGAAGACATTGCACTCATGCGCACGATTCCGGGCATGACGGTGATCGTTCCCGCCGATGACATCGAGGCTTGCGCCTGCGTGCGCGCCGCCTATGAGTTTGAGGGTCCGGTCTACATGCGTTTTGGCCGCCTGGCTACGCCGGTCATCAACGACCACGAGGACTATGAGTTCAAGATTGGCCGCGGCGTGGTCGTGCGCGAGGGGTCCGATGTGACCATCATCGCATGCGGCCTCATGGTCGCCGAGGCGCTCAAGGCTGCCGAGGTGCTCGCTGCCGAAGGCATCGATGCCGAGGTCATCAACATGCATACGATCAAACCGCTTGATGAGCGCCTAGTGGTTGCCAGCGCGAAGAAGACCGGTCGTGTGGTGACCGCCGAGGAGCATTCGATTGTCGGCGGATTGGGCGAGGCCGTTGCGGCGGTGCTCGCGGAGCAGCACCCGGTGCCTATGCGCCGCGTTGGCGTGCGCGATGTGTACGGCGAGTCTGGCCCTGCGGTCGATTTGCTGCATAAGTACGGTCTGGACGCCGAGGGTATCGAGGCCGCGGTCAGGTCCGTGTTGTAAGGAGTGTTTTCCATGGGATTTGTATCTGCCAATCAGGTAACGATTGGGTATGCCGCCGCATCGCGCGAGGATGCTTTGCATTATTTGTCTGAGCAGGCCGTTGAGCTTGGCTTTGCCGACGATGCTTCTGCCGTCGAGGCCGCCTTTATCGCTCGCGAGAACGAGGCCGAGACTGGCCTTGTCGCCGGCTTTGCCGTTCCTCATGCCAAAAGCGACGCGATCCATGCGCCGGGCGTTGCCGTGCTCAAATTGGCCAAGCCCGTCGAGTGGCCGAGCTTTGATGGCGTGCCCGTTGATGTTGCGCTTGCGCTGTACGTGCCCGCCGGCGAAGCTGGAACCACGCACTTGCGCCTGCTCTCCAAGGCTGCCGTAATGTTGATGGATGCCGGCTTCCGCGACAAAGTGCGCGCGAGCACCGATCCCGCCGAGATCGCGGAGCTTATTAACGCCGGGCTCGAGGGTTAGGTGCAACCAGCCCGCTCAATCTATCGTTCCTTCTCCAAGGAGCAGGGCCGCAACGCATACGGCGTTGCGGCCCTGCCTGCGTTTCCCCAGATAAAACCTGCCAAAATAAACCTGTCCCTTTTTGGCGGGTTGGCGGGGTAATGCCCGCCGCAACTTAGGGCACGGTTGGGATGTGTGCGCTTTAAAGAGCGGCGCCCATGGTTAGAGAGATTACGCTCGTCTCTCTAAATGTCTCTCTAACGGGAAGCTCGGTTAGAGAGATGGCCTTAGGCTATCTAGCAGCGAATTTGCTATATCTCTCTAAATGTCTCTCTAAACAAGGTGCTTATCTCTCGAAAGTTAGAGAGATAAGCACCTTGTTTAGAGAGACGGAATGCCAACTGTCGTCCGTCCGTTACCATCTGCCAAAAATGGCGGGGAAAGGACTCATTGAAGTAATGGGTTCATCGACGAGCCGCAACCGCCGCTATCGGAAGAGGTAGATGCAGCCGAGTCGCCTCTCTAGTGTCTCTCGAAGTTAGGTGGATACTAGAGAGGCGATGGCTCCGTGATATTTCCCCAGATAAAACCTGCCAAAATAAACCTGTCCCTTTTTGGTAGGTTAAACGGCGTAACTTAAAGGTTCATGTTGCCGTGGATGTAGGGGGTGACCTCGGGGGAGATGTGGCCGCAGCCTAGGTTGCGCAGGGCAGATTCGGTGGCGGCGGGAAGCGGGGCCTTGCCCTCGTCGTTGACCGCGGTGCTGCCGAGGGCGGCGATCTTGGCGACGTCTGCCGGCGCGGCCTCGATATGCATGCAGCCGCCGACGAGGCGTGCGCGGACCTGGTCCAGGCCAAGGTCGTGTAGGTAGTCCTCACAGGTGCGGATTACATCGACCTTCTCGCGCGTGAGCTCCTCGCCCGTGGGGACGCGCGTGGCCAGGCAGGCTCCTGCCGGCAGGTTCCAGACAGGATAGCCCCAGGCGCGTAGCAGCTCGCGCTCCTCGTCCTTGGTAAAGCCGACCTCCATAAGCGGCGAGCGCACGCCGAGCTCCTGGGCGGCGCGCATGCCGGGGCGGTAGTCGCCGCGGTCGCTTGCGTTGCTGCCGTCGATGACGGTGGGAAAGCCCAGCGACTTGGCGTGGTTGACGATGGCGGTAAAGCCGGCGCGCTTGCAGTGGTAGCAGCGGTCGGCGTCGTTGCAGGCTATCTGGGGGAGCTGCAGCTGATCGACCGAGAGGTTGAGTACGGGAAGCTTGAAGTGCGGCCCCTCATCGGCCTGCCCGTCAACCGCCCGCTCAAACGAAGCCTGCTCGGGCGTGCCGATGAGCGGCGTGGTGAGGTGAACGAGAAGCGTGCTGGCGGGCATGATGCGGGCGCAGACCGCGGCCAAAAAGCTGCTGTCGACGCCACCGGAAAAGCCGATGGCGACGCGTCCGTATGCTAAAAGCAGCTGCTCGAGCGCTGCGAGTTTGTCCTGAAGCCCCTCTGCGGGTGCGGTGGTGTCTGAAAGCATAAGTCGATCCTTGCCGTTGAGTACTCGGTCGAAAACTATAATCCTACCGAGTCGCTTGTCATAAGACTTCTATCTATGTAACGAAAGTGCAATATGCTATATACGTTATATACAAGTTTACAGGTGCGGTAAAGTTGCGGGAGTACAGCAGCGCGAAGAGATGGGGGACCGATATGATCAAGGCCGTTATTTTTGACATGGACGGAACGCTGGTCGACACCGAGCGTTTGGGTATCAAGGCGTGGAAGGCGGGCGCGGCCGAGCTGGGATTCGCGATTGACGATGCGCTGATCCATCAGTTTATCGGCCGCACGTTGCCCGATGTCATGGAGATCCTTGATGGGCATTACGGCAGCCGCGAAACCGCTGAGGCAATCTATCGTCGCCATAGGGAGATTCGCGACGAGATGGTCAAGACCGATCTGGAGCTTAAGGCCGGTGCCGCCGAGTGCCTCGACGAGCTGCTGGCTGCGGGCTATCACGTGGGTCTTGCGACGTCGTCGCGCCACGTTACGGCCGAGCGCAACCTCAAGATGGTCGGCCTCTTTGATAAGTTTGAGACGGTGACCTGCGGCGAGGACGTCGTGCACGGCAAGCCCGACCCCGAGATGTATCTGCTCGCCTGCGAGCGCGCGGGCTTTGCTCCCGAGGAATGTGCCGTGGTCGAGGACTCACGCAACGGCTGCGTCTCGGGCATCACGGCTGGCTGTCACGTCTTTGCCGTCCCCGATATCGTGCCGCTTCCGCAGGACGTGGTGGACGGCTGCGAGGCGGTGCTCGATACGCTATTCGATCTGACGGCGGCGGTCAAGGCCGTGCGCTAGACAATTGCGGCGTTGAAACGAGCAATTGCTCACGTTTGCACTTAAGCAAAAGAGGCCCGGCAATGGTCGGGCCTCTTTTGCTTGAGCGGCGACTTAGCATACTTGCGGTCGTGCTATAGATACGCACCGAGGTTGATGGCCGTGGCGTCGGTCTGGCTGCTTGCCTGGGTGCTGGCGCGTTCCAGCAGGAACGGACGTACCAGTTCTTGGCGGTTGATACCCTCGGCGGCGGTGACTGCGGTGACGGTGCGCGCTGCAGAGCCGACGCGGATATGCTTGGTCTTTGCCGGGGCCTTGTTCTCGATTTGCTCCATCAGCAGTTGGACACCCTTGCGGCCAATCTCGTAGCCCGGGGGCGCTACCGTAGTGAGCGGGACCGATCCGCTCCAAGCGAGCGGGTTGCCATCGCAACCTGCTACGCGTACTTGCCCGGGTACAGAGATGCCCTTGTCGACCAGCGCCGAGATAACGCCCGAGGCCAACACGTCGGTCAGGCCGACGACAAAATCGGGGCGTTCGTTCGCGGGGCGCTCGGCGATTTGGGCACCGATGCCGTAGCCGTCGGCAGCGGTATTCCATTCGCCGGCGTCGATGACTTCGATCTTGATATCGGGATGCAGGGCAAGTGCCTTGTGGATGCCAAGGACGCGCAGGGTGAGCTGCATAAATGCCGCTCGGCCTACAACGACGATGCGGTGTGCGCCGCGGGCGATGGCGAGCTCGGCGATAATGCGCCCCTGTGCCTCGTTGTCGGCGGCCACGTAGTAACCGGGTTCTGAACAATGGACGTCCAGATGGACGATGGGGACGGGAATCTTGGTCATGGCGGGGTGCCAATCGAGGGACGCCATGGGCTGAACCATGACGCCGGACATCTGCGTGCCCATAAAATAGCGCAGGTAATGGTCCTCGAGAATATCGTCGTTATCGGCGTTGGCGATGAGCAGATCGTAGCCGTGCTTGCGTGCCTCGTTGTGGGCGCCGCTGGCGATTTGGAGCGAAAAGCCGTGATCGAGACGGGGGAGCACCAGGCCAAAGGACTTGGTGGCGCCGCCCGCGAGCTGACGGGCGCTTTGGTTGGGCAGGTAGCCCAAGCGATTGATGGTCTCGTTGATGAGCTTGAGGGTCTCGGGGCGCAGCTTTTCGGGGTGGTTGAGCGCGTTGGAAACCGTGCCCAGCGAAACCCCGGCCTCGCGCGCGACGTCGCTGATTTTTACCTTTGCCATAGCGGCCCCTTTGATGCGTTTCAAGTACAAGCCAGATTGTAGCATCCCGAGCCTACCAAAAAGGGATAGGTTTATTTTGGCAGGTTTTATCTGGGGAAACGCCGTTGCCGGCGCGATCACCACAAAGGGGACAGGCACCTTTGTGGTGGTTTGGACCGGCTGGACGTGTGTGCATCGGGTGGTATCTAAGTTGAGATACCACTTCTGGTATATCAGCTTGCGCTTGCGTGAGTACAATACTCGAACGTTATACGTCTCAGCGCCCCCTGTGCGTGGACGTCTTGCAGTCATGCGAACGAAGGGATTTATCCTATGTGCGGAATCGTCGGCTACACCGGCTCTGATATTGCAAAGAACATCCTGGTCACGGGCCTCAAGCGTATGGAGTATCGCGGCTATGACTCCTCGGGCGTCGCGCTCGAGGTGGGCGAGGGCGCCGCGGCGCACCTCGACGTCATCCGCCGCGTGGGCAAGGTCGCGGGCCTGGAGAGCGAGCTTTCCAACATCGACAGCGACGCTACCTGCGGTATCGGCCACACCCGTTGGGCCACCCACGGCAAGCCCTCCGTCGTTAACGCTCACCCCCACACCAGCTGCGACGGTCGTATCGCCATCGTCCACAACGGCATCATCGAGAACTTCGCCGAGCTGCGCGAAGAGCTGGAGGGCCGCGGCCACCACTTTAAGAGCGAGACCGACACCGAGGTCTTCGCGCATCTGATCGAAGAGGCTTATGCCGAGACGCACGACCTGATGGCCTCCGTGCGCGAGGCTTGCACCCACGTGGTCGGTGCCTATGGTCTGGCCGCCGTGTGCGCTGACGAGCCCGGCGTGATCGCCGTGGCCCGCAAGGATTCCCCGATCGTGGTCGGCGCGGGCGAGACCGGCGCCTATGTCGCCTCCGATGTCATCGCGCTCATCGACGCCACCCGCGATGTCGTGGTGCTCGAGGACGGTCAGTTTGCCAAGCTCACGCCCGCAGGCGTCGAGTACACCGACGAGGCCGGTAACGTTATCGAGCCCAAGGTCACCCACATCGACTGGGACCTGGACATGGCCGAAAAGGGCGGTTATCCCGACTTTATGCTCAAGGAAATCCACGAGCAGCCGCGCGTCGTGCGCGACACGCTGGTCGGTCGTATGACGCCGGCCGGCGAGCTCGACATCGACGAGCTGGGCCTTTCGCTCGAGGAGCTCAACGACATCGACCGCGTCTACGTGATCGCTTGCGGCACCAGCTATCACGCCGGCCTCATTGCTAAGAATCTCATTGAGGGCTGGGCTCGTATTCCTACCGAGGTCGAGGCGGCGAGCGAGTTCCGTTATCGCAACCCCATCATTACGCCGACGACGCTTGTCGTTGCCGTGTCCCAGTCGGGCGAGACGGCCGATACCCTTGCCGCCATTCGCGACGCGCGCATCAAGGGTGCCAAGGTCTTCGGCATCACCAACGTGGTGGGCAGCCCCGTGGCGCGTGAGAGCGACGGCGTCATCTACACCAAGGCCAACAAGGAGATCGCGGTCGCCTCGACCAAGAGCTTCATCGGCCAGGTTGTGAGCCTTACGCTTTTGGCCCTGCTGCTGGCGCAGGTCAAGTACCGCTTGACCACCAAGCAGGCGCGCATGCTGTTCCGCGAGCTTTCCGATACGGCCGAGCAGATCCAGTGGATTTTGGATACCCAGACCGAGGCCGTTCATGAGGCCGCCCTGCTGTGCAAGGACGCGCAGTCCGCACTGTTCGTGGGTCGCGGCATGGGTGCCGCTATTTCCTACGAGGGCGCGCTCAAGCTCAAAGAGGTCAGCTACCTGCACGCCGAGGCCTACGCCGCCGGCGAGATGAAGCACGGCCCCATCGCCCTGATCGACCCGGGCTTCCCCGTCATCGCCGTGGCCACCAAGAGCGCCACCTACGACAAGACCGTGTCGAACCTTATGGAGTGCAAGGCACGCGGCGCCAAGGTCATCGTCGTTGCCACCGAGGGCGACGAGGAGATCAACAAGATCGCCGACTGCATCATCCGCGTGCCAGCAGTCCGCGACGTGTTCAGCCCCATCACGGCGAGCGTCCCGCTGCAGCTGCTCGCCCGCGAGGTCGCCATCCTGCGCGGCTGCGACGTCGATCAGCCTCGAAACCTCGCCAAGAGCGTGACCGTGGAATAACTAATATTCCGCCGTCCTAACGACCAAGGCCCGGCTCCGCGTCATCAGACGAAGCCGGGCCTTTATGTGCGGAGAAACCACCACAAAGGTGCCTGTCCCCTTTGTGGTGGTTTTGGTAGGTTAGCGGAGCTTGCTGGTCTCGAAGTACTCGGGATATTGATCCAGAACTTCGGTCTGGTTGCGGAACATCATATGCAGGTGCTTGCTGACCAAAAAGCTCGCTTCGATGGGGTCGCGACCGGCGATAGCGCGGCGAATCTGCTTGTGCTCGTTCACGATGTCCTGATTGTCGAGAACCTGCGTGGCGGCGCGCAGCCAGCGGAAGCGCTCCAGGTCGGCATTGGTCTCTTCGAGCCACGACCAAACGGTGCTGCGACATGCGATGCTAAAAATCATGTGATGCATGAGGTTGTCGCTCAAAAAGAAGCCGATGCGATCCTCTTCGGCCATGGCCTTTTCCTGCAGCACGATGGTGCGGTCGAGCTGCTCGATGCCGGCCGACGTGGCTCGCGCACAGCACTCCACAATCACCTGCTTTTCCAGATGTTCGCGGATGTAGCAGGCACTCTCGGCAAGGGTGAGGTTGATGGGTGAGACGTAGGTGCCGCTCTGGGGCACGGTGCGCACCAGGCCTTCCTGCGCCAAGCGAACCAAAGCCTCGCGCACGGGCGTGCGCCCCATATCCAGGTCGTCGCAAAGTTGCTTGACGCCCAGCTTTTCGCCCGGCTTGTAGTCCAGGTAGACGATTTTGCGTCGAATGGTGTGGTAGGACTGGTCCTGTAGGCTCGTTTCCTGCTCGCCGACGTGCATCGATTCTTCCATAGCGCCTCGCAACTGTTCTATCAAACTCATATGTCAGTTGTTAATTATGCCGCGAATCAGCTCTCCGCGGTGGGTAATTCGGCTGTTGCCTGAGAACTATTGCGGCATCTTAGTCTGTGTTTGCGCAAGGCTGCGCTCAATGTTGCCGTATCATAAGCCGTCGCAAACGTGAAATAGAAAGAAGGAATCCCATATGCAACCGGCAAATTTCGTACGCGAGCGCTGGAAAGGCGTCTTTTTCTGCCTGATCATCGCCATTCCCGCGACGTTGCTCGGCAAACAAATTGAAGTGGTCGGCGGTCCGGTGTTTGCCATCCTCTTTGGCATGGTCCTGGCGCTCGTCTTTCCCAAGAATCGTCGCGAACAGCTCGCCGCCGGCGTCACCTATACGTCCAAAAAAGTCTTGCAGTACGCGGTTATCCTGCTTGGCTTTGGCATGAACCTCTCCCAGATTCTGTCCAAGGGCGCCCAGTCGCTGCCGATTATCGTGGCGACAATCTCGACCTCGCTTGTCATCGCCTTTGTACTCTGCCGCGTTATGAACGTGCCGGGTAAGATCGCGACGCTTGTGGGTGTGGGTTCGTCGATTTGCGGCGGTTCTGCTATCGCCGCGACCGCACCCGTCATCGATGCCGACGATCGCGAGATTGCCCAGGCCATTTCGGTCATCTTCCTGTTTAACGTTATCGCGGCGCTCGTGTTTCCAACGCTCGGCGGCATGCTCGGGCTGACCAACGAGGGTTTTGGCCTGTTTGCCGGCACCGCCATCAACGATACCTCGTCCGTAACGGCTGCGGCGAGCGCCTGGGACAGCATGCATCCCGGCGCCAATGTGCTCGAGAGCGCCACGGTGGTCAAGCTCACCAGAACGCTGGCCATTATCCCCATCACGTTGGTCCTTGCATGCTGGCAGATGCATCTGGCGCGCAAGGCCGGCGGTGACGCCAAAAGCACGTTCTCCCTTAAACGCGCGTTTCCCATGTTTGTGCTGTTCTTTGTGCTGGCGAGCGTGATCACTACAGTGCTTCAGCTTCCCGCGTCCTTTACGGCGCCCATCAAGGAGCTATCGAAGTTCTTTATTGTGATGGCCATGGCGGCTATTGGCTTTAATACCGATATCGTCGAGCTGGTCAAAAAGGGCGGCAAGCCCATCGCGCTGGGCTTTTGCTGTTGGATTGGCATTGCGTGCATGAGCTTGGGAATGCAGCACGTGCTGGGAATCTGGTAGAGAAGTAGCTTATTTGCGTGCTGCGTGCTGGTGAGCGCATTCTCACGGTGGAGCGATAGGAGCTCTTGCGGGTATGGCTTGTCCGCAGGTTTATAAGTCCCGAAGAGCTCTTATCGCCCCGCCAGGATGGCGATGCGGGGCAACACCTATACTCGCAGGACGGCGCTTTCTGCCCTATAGTGTTTGGTGAGCAATATCGTTTAATTTTGAAACACTCGGTCGTGCGACCGTCGGCGGCTGCACGTCGCCGCGGACAGGGGCAAATCATGGATAGCGATGCCAAGCTGAACATCTTGACCGAGGCCCTGGCTGCTGCCGGGGCCTCGGCATTGGCAATCGATGCGCGTGGGGACGTCGCGATTTCGACCATGAATGACGCGGCGCTTGAGCGGGATGTGGCGGCTTTTGTCGCTGAGCGCCTCGACCGTATAGGAGACGGCGCGCGTCTGGTTATGGGACGTGCGGGTGCGCGCCTGAGCCTGACCGTTCGCCCCACCGACAAAGAGGGCGGGAGGCTTTGGGCCGTCGTGGTCCGCGAGGTGCGCGGCGCCGCAGCGCATGCGGGTATCGAATGGCTCAACGCCGACGAGGTTGAGGCCCGCTACGAATCGAGCGCGTACGGCATCGTTGAGGGGGCGGCCTCGGTAGCTGCGCCGGTCGCCGAGAGCTACGCGCGCGGTGTGCCCCTTATGCTCGAGGGCGAGCTGGGAGCGGGTCAGGTCGAGATCGCCAAGCGCCTCTATCTGGACGGTCCTTTTGCCGATCAGCCCTTTGTTTCCGTCGCGCTCGATGAGCTCACCGAGCGCGGTTGGCGCCATGTGCTCAAAAGCGCCGAATCGCCGTTGTTCCAAACGGGGCTGACCCTTTGCATTGAGGGCTGGAACGCGGTTGGCCCCCAGCGTCTCCGCGAGCTCGTTTCCACGATGGCCGACACCGCGTTGGCGACGCGCTGCCATGTGGTGCTGACGGCGAATGACATGCCGGGCGGCAGCGAAAGCGATCAGGCTGCTTTTGTGACCGAGCGCTTCGCCTGTGCGGTGAGCGTGGCGCCGGCAATCGCCGAGCAGGGAGCCGCGTCGACGAAGGTCGCGTGCTATTTGGAATATCTCGCTGATGCATTTGGGACGGCAGCACCCACGCTGTCCGCCGCGGCGACGAAGACGCTCGATGCTTACCGCTGGCCGCGCAATTATCTGCAGCTCCGCGAGGTCTCGGAACGACTGTATATATTGGTGAGGGCGGGCGCGGTGGACCGCGCTGTGGCGGAGGAAGTGCTCGCCCAAGAGGACGTGATTAAGACCGCAACCTTTGGCGCCCCGACACTCGAAAGTGACCTGTATATCCTGCGACCACTGGTCGATACCGAGCGAGATATCGCGCATCTGGTTGTAGATCATCTACACGGCAACCGAACTCGTGCGGCGGAGGTGCTGGGCATAAGCCGTACAACGCTGTGGCGCTTGCTGAAGGACGATGACCGTTGAGCGAGGCGCCCGTGACCGCGCGCGACGCGTGTGCTACAGTCCAAAGCGTTATTGTTTCGATTTGGTTACGGCGTGCGGGGGCGTATGGCTGAGACTACAAAACCGAGCCGCAGAAGGCGGAGCGCCGCACCGGTCAACCGACGCACGACATCGGTGACGTGGGGCAAACACGCCTCGGGGTTTGATGGTTCGTTCAAGCGCACTAAATACGGCTATCCTTCGACAGGTGCCCGCTTGGCAATGCAGGCAGAGTCCTCGCTGTGGGACCGCAAACGCGTGGTGGGCTCAAAGCTCAAGCACGACGGCACGCTCGGCTACATCAGCCGCGGGGCGGCTCGTCGCAGCGGACTCAATCCGGCTGGTTGGCATCGTTATGTTCCGATCGCGGTCGTCGTTGCAGTGATCGTCATCGCACTCGCTGCGCTTGGCTACGCCGGCGGCGGCGCCAACTTGGACGCAGTGTTTAAATCGCCCGAGCTCGCGCATGCAGGCACAGAAATTGTTGAGGGCGCTCAGACCCAGACGAGCGTCGCGCCCCAGCGCGGTATCGTTGCGGCAGCCTCCACCATCGCCGACGCTCAAAAGGACGACGGCGAACAGGGCGACGGCGCCGAAACGACCCACACGAACGAAACGACGACAACTCCACCGGCAAGATAAGTTGCGAGCGGGTCCGCCGTTCGTTAGAACGGCGGGACTAATTACTTTACATACACCACGTTGTCGCGGCGCGGCTTTGCCTCGGGTAGCGTGTCCTCGGCGTAGCCCAGAATGCAGTGACCGACACCGCGCAGGCTGCCGTCGGCGGGCAGGCCCCAGCTTGCCAGCAGTTCCAAGCCTTCGGGCGAGTCGAAGACCTCGTGTGCGCGATGAATCCAGCACGAATCAACGCCCAGCGCATAGGCAGCATTGAGCAGGTTGCCCATGGCGAGCGAACCGTCTTCCAGATGCGTTGGCACGCTGCGGTCAACCAGCACCACCACAACGGTCTTGGCGCCATAGAAGGGGTCACCGTTGCTGCCCATGACCTGGGCGTTGAGCTGTGAGAGACGCTCAACGGTTGCGGGGTCGGTGACGGCGACAAACGTCACCGGCTGGCGGCCCATGCCGCTCGGTGCATATTGGCCGGCTTCGATAATACGTGCAAGCTTCTCGGCCTCGACGGGACGATCGCTGTATTTGCGGCAGCTGCGGCGGTGAATGAGCGCTTCGATGGTTTCCATGGTGTCTCCTTGTGGTGGCGTTGCAGATGCCACGTTCATACCCGTCGGGCTCAAACGATAGACGGTCAATTGCCCAGCCAAAAGGATAGATTCCAATTGGGAAAGTAGGTTTGCATAAAAGTACCTTCAGAATGTGACAAACCAATGGGATGGTTAAACGTTTTATCCCGTCTACCCTGCGGTTTTTTACCACTTGCCTAAATGACGAACGCATAACCTCTGATAAAGGTTTTACTAAAGGAGTACCAACGTTTATCAATGCGCCGTGGTGGCGCCGGGCCAGGAGGTAACATCATGTTCCAGGCTGGAGATGTCGTCGAGACCGATTTCGAAGGATTTCTGAAGCTGCTGCGTTCCAAGACGCGCGCTTTCGTGTCGATTAACGATCACGAGTACTACATCACGCACACCGATGGCTATTGGCGTGTTCAGGATTGCGAGGCCCTCAACGACAAGGGCCACTTTACTGACTGCTCCGAGCTGGTCAACACGGTCTGCGAGGTCGTCGAGCTGCCGTGGATTGCCGGCAAGAGCCTGCATGATAGCTTCTCGGGCGCTACGGTCTATGAGGCCGTCGCCGCTTAACAGGCAATAAAACCCGATTTTCACGTGACCGCTGGCGCTGCCCCCGCGCCGGCGGTCTTTTTCTGCCGATAGGCCATAAAAGTGCAAACATTTGCGGAGCGACTGTTGACGATAGTCAAAACTCGGACTAATCTAGAGACATAAATTGGTCAAAAATCGGACAATCGAATGGTGGGATAGATGAATAGCGCTGTTACACTGGTCGACTTCGACCGGTTGCTCAATGGACTCGACCATATTTATTCGGAGTTCTCGCGCGCCTGCGGTCTTTCGGACTGCGCTTACTGGATGCTCGTCGATACCAGCACGGCGGGCGGCAGTGTTGCCGTAAGCCGTCTGACAAGCGAATGGTTCTACAGCAAGCAGACTATCAACTCGGCAATTAAAACCTTGACGGCGCGGGGCTTCGCAACGTTGGAGTTTGCCGAAGGCAGCCGTAAGAACAAGGTTGTGTGTTTGACCGAAGCGGGCATGCGGTTTGCCGAGCAATATGCGCTGCCGGCGCAAGAAGCCGAGCAACAGGCTTTCGAAGTGCTCGAGCCCTGGGAACAACGCGAAATCATGCGCCTAATCGGAAAATTTTCCCATGCGCTCGGCGATGAGTGCGATGCCTTTAAGCAGCATATCGCTGCCGAGAGCCAGGCCGAGAATCAAGGAGAGGGGGAGTCGTGCGACTCTTAATGAGGTTTATGAAGCCGTATCGCGGGCTTGTCGCGGTGACGTTGTTGGTGCTGCTAATCGACAACGTCGGTACGCTGTTGGTTCCCACGATGCTGGCGAACATGGTCAACACCGGCATCACCACGGGCGATGTCGACTACATCCTGCGCAACGGCCTCTACATGCTTATTGCGACCGGCATGGCCAGCGGCGGCGCGGTGCTGGGCTGCTATCTTTCGGCGCGCCTGGCCGCCAACGTGGCCTGCGATATCCGCAACGCCGTCTACGACAAGTCGCTTGAGCTGTCTGCCAGCGACTTTGAGTGCTTTGGCACGGGCTCGATGATCACGCGTTCGCTCAACGACATCAACGTGATCCAGCAGGCGATTCTGCAGACGATTCAACTGGTGCTGCCGGTGCCGTTTTTGGCCGTGGCGGGCATCATCTTTGCCTGGCTCATCGATCCCGCCATGGGCACGCTGCTGGGCGTCGTGGTTGCGATCGTGCTGGTGGCGGCGGTCTTTACGGTCGCTAACGCCGCGCCGATCTTTATGCGCCTGCAGAGCTTTATCGACCGCATGAACGTGGTGCTGCGCGAGAACATCGTGGGCGTTCGCGTCATCCGCGCCTTTAATAAAGAGCGCCACGAGGAGCAGCGCTTGGACGAGGTGTTTAGCGAGTACGCGGACAACGCCATTAAGGTCAACCACCTTTTTGTGGGGCTCGACAGCTCCAGCTTCTTTTTGATGAACATTGCCGAGGTGGCGGTGCTGTGGGTGGGCGGCAACCGCGTGGGCGCCCATGCGATGCAAATCGGCAGCATCTCGGCCGTGCTGGAGTACGCGATCCTGATTCTGTTCTTTGTGATGATGGCGCAGATGGTGGTGCTGACACTCCCGCGCGCCGCCGCATGTCTGAACCGCGCGCAGCAGGTGCTGGAGATTGAGCCGAGTATCGTGGATGGCGAACGCACGCTCGACGCGAGCACGTCCGACTCAAAGGACGAATCGGATGCGGTCGCCGTGTTCGATCACATGTCGTTTCGTTTTGACGATGCCGACGAGGACACGCTGTGCGATCTGAACTTTACCTGTCGCCGCGGCCAGACGACCGCGATCGTGGGCTCGACGGGATCGGGCAAGTCGACGGTGGCAAAGCTTCTGCTGCGCTTCCACGATGCCACCAAGGGCGCCATTCGCCTGGGCGGCGTCGATCTGCGCGAGCTTTCGCAAGACGAGATTCGCGGGCGCATCGCCTATGTGCCGCAGAAGGCATGGCTGTTCTCGGGCACGGTGGCAAGTAATCTGCGCTTTGGCAACGAAGACGCGACCGAGGCCGACATGCTTCATGCGCTTGAGGTTGCCCAGAGCACCTTTGTACTCGACCAACCGCAGGGGCTCGATACCCCGGTGGCGCAGGGCGGCACGAACTTCTCGGGCGGCCAGCGCCAACGTCTGGCCATTGCCCGTGCGCTCATGAAGCATGCCGACCTGTATATCTTCGATGACAGTTTTTCGGCCTTGGACTTTAAGACCGATGCGGCGCTACGCCATGCGCTACAGGACGAGACGCGCGACGCCGCGGTGCTCATCATCGCGCAGCGCATCTCGACGATCTTGCACGCCGACCAGATCGTCGTGCTCAAAGACGGCGAGGTCGTAGGTCTGGGCACCCATGGCGAGCTAATGGAAACGTGCGAGGTGTACCGCGCTATCGCGGAGTCGCAGATGAAGGGAGGTGAGTAGCATGACCGAGGAGTTCAAGAAGTGCAGCGACGCTATCGATTGGAACGCTGCGGACGCCGCCGAGAAAACGGCTGGCCAGGCTGCCGCGGTGCTCGAGCTGGATGACGCCGCCAAGGCAGCGGCCGCGCGCGAAGCTCGCCGCCAGGCGCTCTACGAGGAAAACGAGCGCGCCGAGGACGAGCGTGCCCGCGCCGAGGCGGAGCGCATGCGCGACGTGGACGACGAGGACGAGGACGAGACGCCTCGGGATACCTGGGCGACGGTGCGCCGCTTGTGGAGCGAGGCCGCCGGCGACCATTGGCGCTTCTATATCGTGTTCGCGAGCATCGTGTTCTACGCCATCTTCAACACCGCCGCGCCAGCGTACAGCGCCCACGTCATCGACGAGCTGTGGGGGCATATGCAGGTGGCGTTTGCCAACGACACCACCTTCAGCATTACCTGGGAGCATTGCGGCAAGACCATTTTCGTCTACTTTATGATTTGGACGGCGGCTGCCTCCTTCTATGCGTTGCAGAGCTTTTTGATGTCGAGTGTGGCCGAACGACTCAACCTGCGTCTGCGCAACCGCATCGCGCAAAAGCTCAGCCGTTTGCCGCTCGCCTATTTTGATGCGCACCGCCCCGGCGAGGTGGTGAGCCGCGCGACCAACGACCTAGACAAGATGTCCGAGAGCATGCAGCGCGGATTGCTGCAGCTGCTCGTGTCGATTGGTACGGTTGTGGGTGCTGTGGGCGTGATGTTTGTGTTCAGCGTTGAACTTACGCTCGTCTTTTTGGGCTTTACGGCCCTGTCGCTGCTGGTGACCAAGGTGGTTTCGCGCCGCACGCACGACGTGACGGGCGAGCGCCAGGAGTGGGTGTCCAAGATTACGAGCGCGGTCGAGGAGGGCTACTCGGGCCGTTTGGTGATTCGTGCGTTCAACCGCGAGCGCCAGAGTTCTGCCGAGGTGCACGAGGCTTCGGGCGAGCTGGCGCACGTGAGCGCCAAGGCCGACTTTATGATCAACGCCGTCGGTCCCGCGGTTCGCTTTATCGGCCGCCTGGCGCAGATCGTGATTGCGCTCGTGGGTTGCAGCATGCTGGTGGCCGGACAGATGACCGTCGGCGTGTTCCAGGCGTTCTTCCAGTTTATCTACGAGGCGTCCGAGCCCATGACGCAGCTGTCGTTTACCTTTAACTCGCTGCAGAGTGCGCTGGCGAGCGCGGAGCGCGTGTTCGACCTGCTCGATGAGCCCGAAATGGAGGCCGATCCGCTGCCGGGCGAGGCCGCCAAGCTGCCGGGTCGCGTGGAGGGCCGCGTCGCCTTTGAGCATGTGCGCTTTGGCTATGCGCCCGACAAGCCGCTCATGCGCGATGTGTCGTTTACCGCCGAGCCGGGTCAGAAGATCGCAGTGGTGGGAACCACGGGCGCGGGCAAGACCACGCTCATCAACCTGCTCATGCGCTTTTACGAGATTGACGGCGGTCGCATTACGCTCGACGGCGTGGACACGAGTCGAATGGATCGCGGCGAGCTGCGGCAGCAGTTTGGCATGGTGCTGCAGGACGCCTGGCTGTTCGATGGCACGATTGCCGAAAACATCGCCTACGGTTGCCCCGAGGCGACGCGCGAGGAGATCGTTGCGGCCGCCCGCGCCGCGCAGGTCGACTTCTTTGTGCGTACCATGCCGCAGGGCTACGACACGCATGTGGCCAACGATGCCGAAAGCATCAGTCAGGGTCAGCGTCAACTGCTGACCATTGCGCGTGTGCTGCTCAACAACCCGGCGATCCTCATTCTGGACGAGGCTACGTCGAGTGTGGATACGCGCACCGAGCTTGCCATCGGCCGTGCCATGGACGCGCTGATGCGCGGACGCACGAGCTTTGTGATTGCGCATCGCCTGTCGACGATCGTGGATGCCGACCTGATCTTGGTCATGGATCACGGCAACATTATCGAGCAGGGAACGCACAAGGAGCTGCTGGCTGCCGAGGGCGCCTACGCCGACCTCTACCTGAGCCAGTTCGCATAATGTGACAAAGGAATAGTCCCTTTGTCACATCAGGAATAAGGCGCGCCGGGGATGGGTTCCCTGGCGCGCCTTTGCGTTGGGTCCGATGTTTTCGGTGATCGCCCGTTTCTAGCGTTCGTCCGCGAGCTTGGCGACGAGGGCCTTAAGCTCGGCCACCTCTTGCTCGAGCTCATGTACGCGGCGGGCATTCTCGGTGATGCCCTGACGGTTGAGGGCGCTTTGCTCGGCGGCATCGTCGGGCATGTATTCGCGGTGCTGCTTGGCGTCGAAGCTTTCCTCGAACACACGGCAGCCGTTGCGCTTGATGATGCGGCCGGGCACGCCCACGACGGTGCAGTTGTCGGGCACGTCTTTGACGACAACCGAGTTGCCGCCGATTTTGACGTTGTTGCCGATGCGAATGTTGCCGAGCACCTTGGCGCCTGTGCCCACGGTGACGTTGTTGCCCAGGGTGGGGTGGCGCTTGCCGGTCTCGTTGCCGGTGCCGCCGAGCGTGACGCCCTGGTAGAGCATGCAGTTGTCGCCCACAATGGTGGTTTCGCCGATGACGACGCCCATGGCATGGTCGATAAAGAAATGCTTGCCGATCTGTGCGGCGGGATGAATCTCGACGCCGGTGATATGGCGGGTGATTTGCGAGAGCACGCGGGCGAGCGAGCGATGACCATGCTCCCACAGCCAGTGCTCGGGCACGTGGTTCCACTTGGCGTGCAGGCCGGGGTACGAAAGAAAAATGACCAGACCGTTTTGCGCGGCGGGGTCCTGTGCCTGGACGGTCTTGATGTCCTCGCGAATGGTATTGATAAAGCTCACTGGCCGCCCTCCCTTAGCGCCAAGGCAATGCGATTCAATAAAGTATAGCGATTCGCTAGGGATTAGGAAGAGCAATCTTTCACGGCTTAGCGTGACAGATGTCAGTTATGCATACTTGCTGGTAATGGAGTCATGCTTTTGTGCGCTCGTGTGCATGGCCGCGCTGCAACCGTATACTGGTCAACTTGGACGTATCCGCGCCCACAACTGAGAGGTTTTACTTCATGGGTTTCATCAACTTTATCGCCGAGCTGCTTAAGGATCCGCGCACCGCGATCGCCAGTTGGATCGCCGCCGGCCCGCTTATGGCCTACGGCTGCGTGTTCCTGATCATCTTTATCGAGACGGGCGTGGTGTTCTTCCCGTTCCTTCCCGGCGATTCGCTGCTGTTTGCCTCGGGCTTCTTTGCCCACAACGGCGGCTTTAACATCGTGGCCCTGCTGGCCGTCGCATGGGCTGCTGCCATCCTGGGTGACCAGTGCAACTTTATGATCGGTCACTTCTTTGGCAAAAAGATTATCGCTTCGGGCAAGGTCAAGGCCATGACGCCCGAGCGCATCAAAAAGTCCGAGGACTTCTTGGACAAGTGGGGCCACCTGGCCATCTTCCTGGGCCGCTTCTTCCCGTTTATCCGCACCTTTGTGCCCTTTATCGCCGGCATGGGCGGCATGCACTGGCGCAACTTTGTCATCTTTAACGTGCTGGGCGGCATTACCTGGTCGACGGTCTTTACGCTGCTGGGTTACTTCTTTGGCGGCATCCCCTTTGTGCAGGAGCACTTTGAGCTGCTGATTATCGGCATCGTCGCCGTGTCGATCATCCCGACCGTGGTCGGTCTGGTTAAGGCTAAGCTGGGCAAAAAGAACGCGTAGCTCGAGCCAGCGCGCAAACCGTGCCGTTGAGGCCCGTCACCCTTTACGGTGGCGGGCCTTTCTGCTTCGGTCAAATGAAAATACTTTACTTAGTTAAAGAAAAGCGTTTTATCAGACGCGTACGGGGAGTACAATCTCGTGCATGCGAATCGACGTGCCATCGGCTTTGATGCCGTTCGCGTGTCCCGTCCGGCTCTACGCTCCGGGCGTGCGACGTTGCGACGCGGTCGGCTTCGGTCTTTGCGTGCGGGTTCGCGAGTATGCAACTGTGTATGTAAGGAGCGACATATGACTGTCGAGAAGAAGGATATCGATTGGGGTAGCCTCGGCTTTGGCTACATGAAAACCGATTACAGCTACGAGGCTCATTGGAAGGATGGCGAGTGGGACGAGGGCGGCCTGACCACCGACCACACCCTGCATGTTTCCGAGTGCGGCGGCATCTTCCATTACTGCCAGGAGGTCTTTGAGGGCCTGAAGGCCTACACCGCCGAGGACGGCAGCATCGTCTGCTTCCGTCCCGACATGAACGCTGAGCGTATGTATAACTCTGCCCAGCGCCTCGAGATGCCCCCGTTCCCCAAGGACAAGTTTGTCGAGGCCGTCAAGCAGGTCGTTTCTGCCAACGCCGCCTGGGTTCCGCCCTTCGGCTCCGGTGCAACCCTGTACGTGCGTCCGTTTATGATCGGCTCTGGTGACGTGATCGGCGTGGCTCCCGCTCCTGAGTACACGTTCCGCATTCTCGTGACCCCGGTCGGTCCGTACTTTAAGGGTGGCCTCAAGCCCGTCAAGCTGCGCGTTTCCGAGTACGACCGCGCCGCACCGCACGGCACCGGCAACATCAAGGCTGGCCTCAACTACGCCATGTCCCTCAAGCCCACGATGGAGGCCCATCGCGAGGGTTATGCCGAGAACCTGTATCTCGACTCCGAGTCCCGCACCTATGTCGAGGAGACCGGCGGCGCCAACGTGCTGTTCGTGAAGGAGGACGGCACCCTCGTCGTTCCGCAGTCGCACACCGACTCCATCCTGCCCTCTATCACCCGTCGTTCGCTCGTTCAGGTTGCTCAGGACCTGGGCATTACCGTCGACCAACGCCCTGTCGAGTGGGCCGAGGTCAAGGCCGGTACCTTTGTCGAGTGCGGCCTGTGCGGCACCGCTGCCGTTATCTCCCCGGTCGGCGAGATCGACAACAAGGTTTACGGCGCCGACGAGACCGTGACCTTCCCGGCTGGCTACACCGAGATCGGCCCTGTGATGAAGAAGCTCCGCGAGACCCTGACTGGTATCCAGTCTGGTGCTGTTGAAGATAAGCACAACTGGGTCTATACCGTGGCGTAAGCTGCCATAGCTGTTCGGCCCGAGGGCAACCTTCTTTTCCGGCGCGTCCTCGGACATGCAAGAACCTCCGCAGCGCACTTCGTGCGGCGGAGGTTCTTTCGTCCTGCGGAGTGCGCCGGAAAGGAAGGTTGCCCTCGGGCCTGCGTTACCTCGGCGCTGCCGTTACGGGCAATATAGATCTGAATGAAAGATGGCGCGCGGCCTTTTAGGCCGCGCTTTTGTTAAAGGCTTTAGCCTGTGCGGGGCGCGCAGCGCGCCGCATCAGA
>NZ_QRLE01000019.1:0-355 GCF_003473055.1 Collinsella sp. AM13-34
CTTAATGTGCTCTCCGTGCGAGCAGGACTGTCCGAGCAGGCGACTTCGCATGCCGCCGGGCAGCCGGGGCCGACACCCCTCAAAGATTTTCAAAAAAGTTGTTGACGCGCGCGTAACGACTCGTCTAATATATCCCTTGCGCGATGGACCTGTAGCTCAGTTGGTTAGAGCGTCCGGCTGATAACCGGGAGGTCACAAGTTCGAATCTTGTCAGGTCCACCATCAAAACTGTGAAGAGCCCCGGGGTGTTGCCTCGGGGCTTTTTTCTTACCTACTGAAAGTAGTCAAAAAAGCCCCGTCCCAAATTAACTACTTTGATTTTGTGTGCTGTGCGAAAGTTTGGGTAGTATAGCTA
>NZ_QRLE01000019.1:365-43092 GCF_003473055.1 Collinsella sp. AM13-34
CTTTCTTTCGCAATAAACACCCCAGCGAGAGCCGAGTCGCCGCTGGGGTGTTTATTACTGTCTCCGTGGGGGTTTAGCTCAGCTGGGAGAGCGCGGGCTTTGCAAGCCTGAGGTCAGGGGTTCGATCCCCCTAACCTCCACCATGATGGACCTGTAGCTCAGTTGGTTAGAGCGTCCGGCTGATAACCGGGAGGTCACAAGTTCGAATCTTGTCAGGTCCACCATCAAAACTGTGAAGAGCCCCGGGGTGTTGCCTCGGGGCTTTTTTCTTACCTACTGAAAGTAGTCAAAAAAGCCCCGTCCCAAATTAACTACTTTGATTTTGTGTGCTGTGCGAAAGTTTGGGTAGTATAGCTATTCAATGCGGCGGGCTGCCGCGTGTTAACCGCTACGTACCGGAGGTGTTCCATGGTTCGTGTCGACATAGAGACCATCGTCATGGCCGCCGGTCCCGTGCCATCGCTTATCGTACTTCGTGAGCGCAGCAGCAAATCGGACTCGCCCGCGCCGCTGCGTTCCCTTTCCATTCAGACTGGTTCGTTTGAAGCTGCTGCCATCAGCCGCGGCATCGATAGCGGCCGCGCCGAGCGCCCGATCACCCATGACCTGTTGCTCGATACCGTTGACGCCCTGGGCGCCAAGCTCGAGCGCATCGAGATCGTTCGCGCCGAGCCGCCGGTGTTCTACGCGACGATCGTCGTACTGGCCGATGGCGAGGAGCGCAAGATCGACGCTCGTCCCAGTGATGCCATTGCCCTTGCCGTGCGCAGCAATGCCCCCATGTTTGTGGAGGACGACATCATGAATCGCCTGGGCACTGTTTCTACCCACGCCGAGGAAGTCGACGACGAGCAGGAGTTCGAGAAGTTCGACGAGTTCGTCCATACGCTCTCCCCCGATGACTTCTAAATGCGGGGCGGCAGAGTTGCGGAGTGTTCGCTGATGGCCGGCGGTATGTCGGCTGAGGCGGCGGCCATTGCGCGCGAGGCCCAGATGCGCTCGGAGGCTTCTGAGGCGGCACGCATTGCCTATGTGACGCAGGCCCGCACGCTTCGCGAGCGCCGCGGCTCGTTTATCAAGATGGTTGTCGTCTCCGCCCTTGTCGCGGCAATCTGCTCGCGCCTTCGTGGTACAGTTGGTGCGCTTGGGTTTTCGATTTCAACAGGCTTGGTAATCTGGGGTGTGGTCGATGCAGTAATGCTGACCAACCAGATCAAAGTACTCGACAAGCGCGCGATGGATATGATGCGCGCCCGCGACGCTGCCGCCAAGATCGCTGCCGAGGCACAAGAACTGTAACGACGCCAGACTCGATGGGAAGGTCTAAAGATGGCACAGGATATGCAGGACGCCGGTAACGTCTCCGCCGAGCTCGACGCCATGGTGTGTGACCTGATTGGTGCGTTCTTGGACGACCTTGCCGCCGGCGAGAATCCGGGCGTAGTTGTGGCGATCGAGGACGCTGCTTCCAACCGTTATCTGGCGGCGCTCGATGAGGATGGCGAGGAGGCGTGCCTCGAGGCGGCCACCAACTTTATCTCCGAGCACAAGATGGGTCTTAAGGACGAGGGCCTGGGCCGCATCGCCCGCTATGCCATCGGCTACACCGGTTGTGTCGAAATTGACGGCGGCTATCACGACGCCCTGCTCGTGAGCTTCTTCGAAACCACGCTCGAGAGCGGTTTTTCGGCATACGTGTTGTATGAGGGCATGGGTGCCGGCGATGGTTTTATGTGGAGCGACCCTGAACCTGCAGGTGAGGAAACCCCTCTCATCTAAAATCGCTAAAATAAACGAGTTTTCGGTAAAAGGCTCAATATTCCCGCTGAGCGTTGTGTCGCTGGGCGGGCCGCATACGCGTGCCGTTTGTATATGGATAGAAGATAGGGGAACTACATGCGCGTAGACAATCTGAGGAACATCGCCATCATCGCTCACGTCGACCACGGCAAGACGACGATGGTCGACAAGCTCCTGCGTGCCACGGACGCCTTCCGTGCCAACCAGCAGGTCGAGGATCGCGTTCTGGATTCCAACGACCAGGAGCGCGAGCGCGGCATTACGATTCTCGCCAAGAACATCTCTATCGAGTACAAGGATGTCAAGATCAACGTCATCGACACCCCGGGCCACGCTGACTTTGGCGGCGAGGTCGAGCGCGTGCTGCGTATGGCCGACGGCGCCCTGCTGCTGGTCGACGCTTTTGAGGGCCCCATGCCCCAGACTCGCTTCGTGCTGCGTCACGCTATCGACACCGGCCTCAAGATCATGATCGTTATCAACAAGATCGATCGTCCGGGCGCCAACCCCGAGAAGGCCTACAACGACTGCCTGGACCTTATGGCCGACCTGGGTGCCACCGACGACCAGCTCGAGTTTGCCATGGAGCACGTCATCTACGCCAGCGGCGTCAACGGCTTTGCCCGCCTCGATCCCAATGACGGCAACATGGATATGTATCCGCTGCTCGATATGATCATCGACGACATGCCCGCTCCTGAGGTTGACGAGAACGCCCCGCTGGCCATGCAGTGCGTGACCATTGACCACTCCAACTTCGTTGGCCGCATCGGCATCGGTCGCGTGTACTCCGGCACCATCCATCAGGGCGATCAGATCCTGGTCGTCAAGAACGACGGCTCCAGCGCCACCGCTACCGTCAAGCAGCTCTTTACCTTCGACTACCTGGGCCGCACCGAATGCCAGGAAGTCGGCGCCGGCGACATCGCCGCCGTCGTGGGCATCGACCGCACCGATATCGGCGATGTCTACACCGATCCCGAGAACCCCGTCGAGCTCGAGCCCATCGAGATCGACCCGCCGACCCTGTCCATCGTCTTTGAGGCTTCGACCTCCCCGCTCGTCGGTCGCGACGGCGACATCGTGGGCGCCCGTCAGCTCAAGGAGCGCCTGTTCAACGAGGCCGAGAACAACGTAACCATGAAGATCGAGGAGCTCGAGGACAAGAGCGGCGTCGAGGTCTCGGGTCGCGGCATCCTGCACCTGTCCGTTCTGATGGAGTCCATGCGTCGCGAGGGCTTTGAGTTCCAGGTTGGCCGTCCCCGCGTTCTGTTTAAGAAGGACGAGAACGGCAACAAGATGGAGCCCGTCGAGCAGGCCGTCGTCGAGTGCCCGGACGAGTACTCGGGCAAGGTCGTTGAGGTCTTCGGTACCTCCGGCGGCATCATGACGAGCATGGATACCTCGGGCATCGTGACGCACCTCGAGTTTAAGATCCCGACCCGCGGCATCATGGGCCTTAAGAACCGCATCATGAACGTCACCCACGGCGAGGGCGTGTTCTACCACACCTTCTTGGAGTATGGCCCCTACGCCGGCGAGATCGGCAACCGTCAGAACGGCGCTATGATCTCCATGACCACCGAGAAGGCCGTTGCCTACGCCCTGGGTACGCTGCAGGAGCGTGGCCAGCTGTTTGTTGAGCCGGGCACCGAGTGCTACGAGGGCATGATCGTGGGCGAGCGCAGCAAGGCTGGCGACATGGTCGTCAACATCGCCCGCACCAAGAACCTGGGCAACCAGCGTTCCTCGACCTCCGATATCTCCGTCCAACTGGTGCCGCCTCGCACCTTCTCGCTGGAGGAGGCGCTGGAGTACATCGCCGATGACGAGCTGGTGGAGATCACTCCCAAGAATATTCGCCTGCGCAAGCGTCTGCTCAATGCCACCGACCGCAAGAAGGCCGCCGTCCGTGCCGGTCAGGTCAACAAATAAGCGCTGGGGCTTATAACCGCCAATAAGAAAGGGCGTCGACCGCGATGGTCGGCGCCCTTTTTGGTGCAAGGGGGACAGGTTCGCTTGCACCACCACAAAGGTGCCTGTCCCCTTTGTGGTGGTTGGCAGCTAGGCGGTGGGGAGTTCCGGCGTATTAGCCGGCTGTTGCGACTTGAGGTGAGCGTTGCGCCAGATGATCTGGATAACATAGCCGAGCGTGAAGACAAAGGCCACGCCGCTGATGAAATCGCCTACGAGGGGGATTGCCGTAAGTGCACCTGCGATCACGCCGCCGGCGGCCGCCATGGCGTAGCGGTTCTGGCTGTGTCCGACCATGCGCGCGATCGCGCACCCTGCAAAGGCACTCGACACCAGCGCGATGCCAATAACACCGCACATGAGGGCTCCGGCAAGCGACGGACCAGCGATAGAGATAATTAGCAGTAGGACGGCGGGGACGATAGCAATCGTGCCCAGAAGACCGCTCACCCACAGGGGCATGGGGCGCTGGTGGAGCATGCCGGCGGCGCTGGCGGTTGCGCGCGGAAAGACGAGTTCGAGCAGTAGGGCGACAAAGCAGGCCGAGAGTGCCGCGGCGACGATACCGCCGATGACATCGTTAACGGTGGAAGTATCCTCGCTCTCGGTGCGGTCGATCTTGAGCGCGCCGACCTCGGCTCCCGCGGCGCGCTCGGGGTCCTCGGAGACGTGCGCGTTCACGGTGCCGGTGATGTGGGCGTTCTTGCCCAGGATGAGCTTATCGGCCCAAACCTCGACATCGCCCTCGACGGTGCCATCGATAGTCACCGTATCGCCCGCAAGCGCTGCCGACTTGGTAGAGCCGCGCAGGGCAACCGTCTCGCCTATCGCATAGAAACAGTTGGTGGTGCTGTCGGAATTGAGCACGACATGCTGGCCGGCAACGGTCACGCTGCCATCAACCGTAGTCTTGGCAATGTCGATGGTGCGCGCCGCCAAGCGGACGGCGCCGCCCACCGTGCAGTCGCGGATGGAGAGGCTCTCGCCTGCTGCAATTATGTCGCGGCCGATGGACGCATCGTCCAAGTTGAGGGCCTGACCTGCCCAGTACAGGTCACCTTCGACGCCGGACGAATTGGCGTCATTGTCGGTCGCAAGTACGTTGCCTGCGGTGTCTGTGCCGGCGAACGACGCCGTGGGAAGTGCGGTGACCGCTAGGGCGACGAGCGCGAATAGGATCGTGATGCGGACCCACGCTTTACGGCGCTGGGTCGACGGGAATTGATTACAGGGCATAGTGAATCCTTCGTCAGATGCTCGACATACACCTAACAGGGTACCCAACGCGTGGGCGCTCTAAAAGAACCTCTCGGTTGCATTTCGAAGGGTCGTGCCGTGCTGTTTACTTTTTACGGTGCAAGAAGCGCGCGATATCTTCTTCGGTGGGGCTTTTGATGTCAAAGCGCAGCGAGAGCCAGCGCAGACCCATGGTCACGACAACGCATACGACCAGCGCGGCGACATTGCTCATAATGCCGCTCATAACGAGACACACATAGCTTGTCGATCCGGCGATGGCGGCGATGGCATAAAAGTTAGTACGTTGGAAAATGCCCGGAACCACGCCCATAAAGCCGTCGCGCAACATGCCGCCGCCCACCGCGGTGAAAAAGCCCATCATGATGCACACCGCCGGTGCAAAGCCGTAGACCAGCGCCTTGTCTGCTCCAGTGGCGGCGTAGATGCCGACCGAGATGATGTCGAGCAGGGGAATGAGTTTTTCGGGCTTGTCGACGATTGCCGGGAAAATATAGATGATGGCTGCCGTGGCAATGGAAAGCGGCAGCGCCATTGGCTGGTTGAGGATGTAGACGTTGCCCACCTGCAGCGTCATGTCGCGTAAAAGACCGCCGCCCAAGCCACAGACCACGGCAAGCGCGACCGCGCCCACCAGATCGAGCTTGTGCTCGCGCGCGACCAACACGCCCGAGATTGAAGCCGCGACGACGGCGAACATTTCGAGCCAAAACGGGATGGCGACCATGGCATCTGTGGCGTGTGAGGTAACGGTCATAGCGGCGACGACGGGCAAGATGGGGTCCTTTTGGTTGCGGGTTTAGACAATGCCCGTACATAGTACATGGTTGGCGGGCGTGGTGATCCTATTGCTCGGTAAACGGTCGGGACTGGGTGGGGGCGTAGGTTCCATGTTTGGGGATCTGGGTCGATGCTGAACGCGATGGGGGCGTGGCTGAATAGGAGGGATGTCCAAATTTTGAGCAGCGCTCAAAATTTATCCGGTCGGCTTACGCCGACCGCGCTGCGCTAAAAACGCGCCACTGGCGCGTTTTCTTTACGCTTTGCGCCCTGGCGGGTTCGAATCCCTCCTCCTCCGCCGTATTTGCTTGTAAGGGACTCTAAACAAAAAAGCCCCCGTTTTCGGGAGCTTTCTCAACCAAAATGGCGGAGGAGGAGGGATTCGAACCCTCGTGACCTTATACAGGCCAAACGGTTTTCGAGACCGCCGCATTCAACCACTCTGCCACCCCTCCGCGTGGGGTAAAAACAAAGCAGGCTCGAAGGCCTGCTTTGGAATTAACTGGCGGAGAGTCAGGGATTTGAACCCTGGAGACGCTTTTGACGCCTACACGATTTCCAATCGTGCTCCTTCGGCCACTCGGACAACTCTCCGTTAAATGCGAAAGTCAGTATACACGAGGAACCGCAAAGTGCAAACAGAAAAGTTGGCATTTTTTAAAACGCTTGGCCGCGCTTGTCGTTGCAGTGGGGTTTGAGGTGCCAAAAAACGGCTTCCGACCAGCGTGGTTGATTAACTCAATTGTTCAAAAGGGGTATTCATAAGCGACTTGGCAATGAATTTAAAAATCTTTGGGTGGTGCTGTGGGCCACTGGTATGCATTTTGCGACCACAGCCTTGTGCCCGTTGACCTGCGGCTTGGCTCAGCTTGTCCCCACGGCACCGTATCTTGTCAACAGATCCGTCAAGCTTTTGGTCAGCATTTGGTTGGAATGCGCATGAAACGTGGTGCGAGCATGGGCATATGTGGAGGTCATGAGGTTGTAGCTGCATATTCTTGCAGCCTAGGAGGTTGAAAGATATTATTACCAAGTCTTTTCCTGCTTCAGGCGCACCTTCACGACCTGAAGCCACATTTGCCCAGAGGAGGTGACAATATGAAGGCTTATGAACTGCTGTTCTTTGTTGACCCGTCGCTCGACCCCGAGACTCGTCTCGCTGTTATGAAGCGTATCGATACCACGATCGCTGAGGGCGCTGGCAAGGTCGACTCCGTTGACGAGTGGGGCAAGCGCAAGCTCGCCTACGAGATCAACGACCTCACCGATGGTGACTACACCCTCATCAACTTCCACGCAGATCCTACCCAGATCGCCGAGCTTGATCGCGTCCTGCGCATCACCGACGCTGTGGTCCGCCACATGATCGTCCGTCGCGACGACCAGGAGTAAGACTGTCGTTTTGGACTGGGCTTGTGCCCCAAGAGGAAGTAGTGAGTTATGAGCATCAATCGAGTGAACATCACCGGTAACCTCACCCGCGATCCCGAGCTGCGCGCCACCGCCGGCGGAACCCAGGTTCTGTCCTTTGGCGTCGCCGTGAACGATCGTCGCCGTAACGCGCAGACTGGCGAGTGGGAGGACTATCCCAACTTTGTCGACTGCACTATGTTCGGCACCCGCGCCGAGGCCGTGAGCCGTTTCCTGGCAAAGGGAAACAAGGTCGCGATCGAGGGCAAGCTGCGCTACAGCTCTTGGGAGCGCGACGGTCAGCGCAGGAGCAAGCTTGAGGTCATCGTCGATGAGATCGAGTTTATGAGCTCCCGTGGTGGCCAGGGTGGCTACGATCAGGGCGGTTACGCCCCCGCAGCTCCCGCGCCCGCAGCACGTCCTGCCGCACCGGTGGCTACGCCGCCCGCGGTCGACGTCTACGATGAGGACATCCCGTTCTAAGGGTTGTTCACCTATTTTTGAGTGAGAGGCTGCTTCGGTTCGCCGAAGTTGCCAAATGAAAGGTATTTTGACATGGCTAATGATTTTTCTGCACGTCAGCCGCGTCGTAAGTACTGCCAGTTCTGCAAGGAGAACACTGAGTTCATCGACTATAAGGACACTCAGCTTCTCCGTAAGTACATGACCGATCGTGGCAAGATCAAGCCCCGTCGCGTCACTGGCGCTTGCACGCAGCATCAGCATGACATCGCCAACGCCATCAAGCGCGCCCGCGAGATGGCTCTCCTGCCGTACACCGTCCCCGTGGTTTCCTCTCGTGGCAACCGCGACCGCGGCTAAGAAGGGAGACGCATCATGAAGGTTATTCTTCTCGATGAGATCAAGGGCAAGGGCGGCGAGGGTGACGTCGTAGAGGTCGCTCAGGGTTACGCTGAGAACTTCCTGTTCCCCAAGAAGCTCGCTGTTGCCGCCACCAAGGGCAACCTCAAGCAGCTTGACGAGCGTCGCAACAACATCGCCAAGCGCGAGGCCGTCCGTCTGGCTACCGCCAACGAGACCAAGGCTGCCTTCGAGGGCAAGACGGTCACCGTTGACGTCAAGGTCGGCGACGAGGGCATCCTCTTTGGCTCCGTTACCGCCGCTATGATCGCTGACGCCATCAAGGCTCAGCTCGGTATGGACATCGACCGCAAGCGCGTCGAGCTCGGTAAGCCCATCAAGGTTGCCGGTGCCCACACCGTTGCCATCTCGCTGTACCGCGAGATCAAGGCCGAGGTTGTCGTTCTCGTCGGCGTTACCGCCGAGGAGCTCGCTGCCGAGGCTGAGGTCGAGGAGGCCGCTGAGGTCGCCGAGGCCGAGACCGCCGAGGTCGAGACTGAGGCTGCTGCCGAGTAGCATTTGCTGCAACGCAACAATCTTGTTCTAAGAAGGGCGCTCTGGGAAACCAGGGCGCCCTTTTGTTTTATTTGCGCTGAGTGAGTGTCATGGTGAACGTTGCGTCGAAGTCCTATATACAGGACCGTTCATCCGTTTGGTTCGGTGATGATTGGCGGCGCGCGGCGCGTTTTGGGACCGTGGCTGATACTATGGATGCTCGCAAGCGATATGAATGAGGATGCTCATGGCATACGACGATAGGGAGACCGGGCTGACGGTTGAGGACCGCGGCTCAAAGTTGGGTCTTCCCCAAAACCAAGATGCAGAGGCCAATGTACTGGCCGCTATGCTGCTATCGCCCGAGGTGGTCGAAGAAGCCCAGGTCGAGCTGCAGCCCGATGACTTCTACCGGCCCATTCACAAGACCATCTATACCGCGATGGTCGATATGTACAACAGCCGCATTCCCATCGACTCCATCTCGCTGATCGATTACCTGCGAAGCATCAATAAGCTCGATGCCGTGGGCGGCGAAGCGTACATTTTGGAGTTGATGGGTCAGACCCTGTCGCTCGTCAACTGGCAGCATCATGCCGCCATCGTTCGCCGCGATTCGATGCTGCGTGAGCTGATCGGCGCCACCAACGAGATCAACGCGCTGGCATATAACGCCCCCACCGATACCAAAGAGGTTGTCGAGCTGGCCGAGAGTAAGCTGCTCAAGGTCACGGCACGCGAGGTCAAGTCGAGCTACAAGACGCTGACCGAGTTTATGGTCGAGGCCTATAACGAGGCCGAGGAAGTGTGCCAGGCCGGTGGCCAGGCTGCGGGCGTGCCCACGGGCTTCCCGTCGCTCGACCGCATGCTCATGGGTTTTCGCGAGGGCCAGCTCATCATCATCGGCGCCCGCCCTGCTGTGGGTAAGACGTCGTTCGCTCTAAATCTGGCGCTCAACGCTGCCGCTGCCGGTTATACCGTCGGCTTCTTCTCGCTGGAGATGTCGGGCAAGGAAATTGCCCAGCGTCTGATTTGCGCCTACGCCATGATTTCGATCAGTGACTTCCGCATGGGCCGCATTAGCCCCGAGCAGTGGGCCAATATCAACGAGGCCACGCAGACCTTGTCCAAGCTCGATATTCTGATTGACGATACGCCCGGCACCACAGTGACCGAGATTCGCGCCAAGAGCCGCCGCATGCTCCACAACAAGGAGAAGGCCATCATCATCCTGGACTACCTGCAGCTGGTGAGTCCTCCGCCGGGACGCCGCTCCGAGAGCCGTACCGTCGAGGTCTCCGAGATGTCGCGTGGTCTGAAGATCATGGCCAAGGAACTCAAGATCCCGCTCATCGCGCTGTCGCAGCTCTCGCGTCAGGTCGAATCCCGTACCGGCAAGCGCCCGCAGCTTTCCGATCTTCGTGAATCGGGCTCCATCGAGCAGGACGCCGATATCGTTATGTTCTTGGACCGCTCCGCCGATGAGGCCGAAGCCTCGCGCGACGATCGACCCGACGAGGGCGTTACGCGTATCGTCGTGGCCAAGAACCGTTCGGGCCCGATCGGCGACGTCGACCTGATGTTCCTGCCGGCATCCACCAAGTTCTATGAGCTTGATGGGGCACATGCCGAGGAGTAGGACAGGCGCCCGTTGCACGGGTATACTGGGAATGTTTTGTGCTTCTGCGTGCCGGCGTGGCGCGTAGACAGTCCATGAATGTAAGGAGTAAACATGCCGTCAACCGTTTTGGTCGGTGCCCAGTGGGGCGATGAGGGCAAGGGTAAGATCTGCGACCTGGTCGCTGGCGACTTCGATGCCGTCGTGCGCTACTCGGGCGGCAACAACGCCGGCCACACCATCGTCGTCAACGGCAAGAAGTACGGCCTGCACCAGGTGCCCTCCGGCATCATGTATTCCGACCATGTGTCGGTGATCGGTAACGGCTGCGTCGTCAACCCCAAGGTTGTCCTTGAGGAGATCGACATGTTCGAGGCCGACGGCATCACCACCAAGAACCTCAAGATTAGCGGCAACGCGCATGTCATCATGCCGTACCACATCGACCTGGATGGCGCCTTTGAGCAGAAGCTCGGCAAGAAGAACATCGGTACCACCAAGCGCGGTATCGGTCCGTGCTATCAGGACAAGATGGCCCGCATTGGCCTGCGCATGCAGGATATGCTGGACGAGGCGCTGTTCCGCGACAAGCTGGAGACCGCTCTCGCCCGCGTGAACCCCGAGCTTGAGCTCATCTACAACCTGCCCACCTACACCGTGGACCAGATTTGCGACGAGTACCTGCCCATGGCCGAGCGCCTGCGTCCCTACATCACCGAGACGAGCCTGCTGCTCAACAACATGATCGATGAGGGCAAGGACCTGCTGTTTGAGGGCGCCCAGGCGACGTTGCTCGACATCGACCACGGCACCTATCCGTACGTGACGTCTTCCAACTGCACCGCCGGCGGCGCCATCACCGGCTCCGGCGTGGGCATGAAGAACGTCGACCGCGTGCTGGGCGTCATGAAGGCCTATATCACCCGCGTCGGTTCGGGCCCCATGCCCACCGAGCTTTCCTATGAGTCCGAGGCCGGTCACACGCTGACCGAGGAGGGCTATGAGTACGGTGTGACCACCGGTCGCCGTCGTCGCTGCGGTTGGTTCGACGGCCCCATCGCCAACTACGCCTCACGCGTCAACGGCCTCACCGATATCGCCCTGACTAAGCTCGACGTGCTTTCGGCTTTCGACACCATCAAGGTGTGCGTGGCTTACGACGTCGATGGCGAGCGCTACACCAGCGTGCCCGAGCATCAGGTGCGCTTTGAGCATGCCAAGCCCATCTACGAGGAGCTCCCCGGCTGGAAGTGCGACATCACCGGTTGCCGCAGCTTTGATGAGCTGCCGCAAGAGGCTCAGGACTACGTGGCGTTTATCGAGGATCTGGCACACACCCGCGTGACGTTTATTGGCGTTGGCGCTGGTCGCGAGCAGATCATCAACCGATTCTGGAAGTAATCGGGACTATTTGGTTATTGCGATATACCCCTTTGCAGCCCGGACGGGCGGCCGAGGGGTATATTTGCTTGCAAAGGGCTCGCGCGGAGCGGGCCATTCATCCATAGAGGAGGCACCCTTGAAGGCGGACACTCAAACCATCGACATCCTGTTGTTGGGCAGCGGCGGCCGTGAGCATGCTTTGGCAGCTAAGCTTGCAGCATCACCGCGCGCCGGCAAGCTCTACATCGCGCCGGGCAACGGCGGCACCGCGAGCTGCGGCGAGAACGTTGTTCTCGACGACTGCGATCCTGCGGCCGTGGCGGCGTTTGCGCAGAGCCACGGATGCGGACTCGTGGTAATTGGCCCCGAGGCTCCGCTCGTGGCGGGCGTGGCCGACGCCGTGCGCGCGGCGGGTATTCCCTGCTTTGGCCCGGGTGCCGAGGGCGCCCAGATGGAGGGCTCTAAGCTGTTCTCCAAACAGCTCATGGAGCGCGCCGGTATTCCGACGGCCGCCTACGGCTCGTTTACCGACGAGGCTTCGGCTCTTGCTTATGTGCGTGAGCAGGGCGCTCCGCTGGTCGTCAAGGCCGACGGCCTTGCCGCGGGCAAGGGCGTTATCGTGGCGACCGAACTTGAGCAGGCCGAGGAGGCCGTGCGCGAGTGCTTTGGCGGCACCTTTGGTGATGCCGGCAACACCGTGGTTATCGAGGAGATGCTGACCGGTCCCGAGTGCTCGCTTTTGGCCTTTACCGACGGCAAGACCGTGCGTCCCATGGCCACCTCGCAGGACCACAAGCGCGCGCTCGAGGGCGACAAGGGCCCCAACACCGGCGGCATGGGTGTCTACAGCCCGGTGCCCGTCGTGACCGACGAGGAGCACGCCACCATGGTGAAGGTCATGGAGCAGACCGTTGCCGAGCTTGCTGCCGAGGGCATCGACTACCGCGGCTGCCTGTACGGCGGCTTTATGCTCACGCCCGCCGGCCCCAAGGTGCTGGAGTTCAATGCCCGCTTTGGCGACCCCGAGACACAGGTCGTGCTGCCGCGCCTTAAGAACGACCTGGTTGAGGTCATGCTGGCCTGCGCCAACTGTGAGCTCGATCAGATTGAGCTCGACTGGCGTGACGAGTGGGCCGTGGCCGTTGTCCTGACGAGCGCGGGCTATCCCGGCAGCTACGAGAAGGGCAAGGTCATCACCGGTATCGCCGACGCCGAGGCCATGGAGAACGTGACCGTGTACCACGCGGGCACTGCCGTGGTGGACGGCCAGCTCGTGACCAATGGTGGCCGCGTGCTTGCCGTGACCGCTCTGGGCGACACGTTCGAGAACGCTCGCAACCTTGCCTACGAGGCCTGCGAGAAGATTGATTTTGAGGGTAAGACCCTGCGTCACGACATCGGCCTGCGCGCGCTGCGCGGCCGCGACGCCTGGGATGCCTAAAGTCCGAGAGGAATGAGACGGATGGACGAAAAGAACGAAGAGCTCGTGGATGCGCAGATCGTCGAGGAGGACAGCCGCGTGTATGGGCACGCCGAGGGCGAACCTGGTGGCGAGGTCGCTGACGAGTCGGCGCTGGTGCTGGGCGACGATGACCCGCACGATGCCGAGCTGCACGAGAAGATTCTTTCGGAGGAGTGCGCCTGGAAGGGCAAGATCCTCGACGTCCACCGTCTTGAGGTTGAGCTGCCCAACGGTCGCCGCAGCGCCCGTGATATCGTTCGCCATCCGGGTGCGGCGGCCGTTGTGGCGCTGACCGAGAGCGGCAAGATCGTACTGGTGCGTCAGTACCGCACCGCCATCGACCGCGTGACGGTCGAGATTCCCGCCGGCAAGCTCGATCCAGGCGAGGACCCGCTCGATTGCGCCAAGCGCGAACTGCATGAGGAGACGGGCTTTAGGGCTGGTCGTATTCGCTTTTTGACGTCGATTGTCACGTCCTGCGGTTTTTGCGATGAGATCATCCACATCTACTTGGCTACCAAGCTCGAGTTTGATGCGCCCAACCCCGACGATGACGAGTTTGTCAACGTTGACCTGGTGCCGCTGCACGAGCTGATCGACGCCGTGCTCGACGGCAAAATCGAAGACGCCAAGACCGTCGTGGGCGCCTTGGCCTGCGATAGCATCGCGCACCGCTTGGGCGGAGCGGAGCTCTAGGTTACGCGGTTTTACCAAACCGCGTAACGAGTCGACGCTGCAAACGCCCCTAAGCGGCAATCTGCCTTTCAATCGTCGCTCGCGTACCGAAGTACGCGTCGCTCCTCTTTCAAGGCACCTTGCTCGCTTAGGGACGTTTTCGCTGACGCTGCCAGAACATCGGCGTTATGCTTGTTGGGACGTTTTGTTTTCAGCCTGACCGGTTCAACCGGATTTCTCACGCTATTTATTTCTCTTCGAGGATTGCATGTTTAAAAGGTTTCTTTCGTATTACAAGCCCCAGATGGGGCTTTTTGTTGCTGATACTGTTTGTGCTCTGGTGCTTGCCGCCATTGACCTGGCGTTCCCCATTATCCTGCGCAATTTGACCGGCGGGTTGTTTACCCAGGGTCAGGCTGCCATTATGCAGGCGCTCGGTATGATCGCGGTGGGTTTGGTGCTGATGTATGTCATCCGTTGCGCCTGCCGCTACTTTGTGAGCTACTGGGGCCACGTGATGGGCGCGCGCATGGAGTCCAAGATGCGCGAGGACCTGTTCGACCAGTATGAGCGCTTCAGCTTTGCGTACTTCGACTGCAACAGCTCGGGCGACATGATGAGCCGCGTGGTCAACGACCTGTTCGATATCTGCGAGGCGGCGCATCACGTGCCCGAGTGGATCATCATCTGCGGCATCGAGATTATCGGCTCGTTTGTGATCCTCTTTACCATCGCCCCGGTTCTGGCGCTCGCCATGGCCGTGGTGACGGCGGCGTTTGCGGTCATTATGTTTTGGCAGAACATGCGCATGCGCGAGGTCTTTAGCGACAACCGCAAAAAGATCAGCGGCATCAATGCGCAGCTGCAGGATTCGCTGGCGGGCATGCGCGTGGTCAAGAGCTTTGCCAATGAGGAGACCGAGCGCGCCAAATTCCGTGCCTCTAACGACCGCTACCTTTCGTCCAAGGAAAACATGTACCACGCCATGGGCGTCTATACTGCGACGTATGGCCTGCTCTCGGGCGTGCTGTACGTGATCGTGGTGCTGCTGGGTGGTTGGCTCGTTGCCCAGGGTCAGCTGCAGGCGGTCGATATGGCGACGTTTGCACTCTACATTTCGCTGTTCTGCACGCCGCTCGAGACACTCGTCAATTCGGCCGAAACGTATCAGAAGGCCATTGCCGGCTTTAAGCGTATGGACGAGGTGCTCTCGACCGCGCCGGATATCCAGGACAAGCCGGGCGCCACGGATCTGCAGGTGACCGCCGGCGCCGTGGATTATCACGACGTGTGCTTTAACTACGAGGATGTTGAGCTGGGCGAGGGCGATGCCGACGAGCGTCCCGTTATCGACCATATGGATCTGTCCATCAAGCCCGGGCAGACCATCGCTTTGGTTGGCCCTTCGGGCGGTGGCAAGTCCACGACCTGTTCGCTGCTGCCGCGCTTTTATGACGTTGCTGCCGGATCCATTAGCATCGACGGTCAGGACGTGCGCGATGTGACGCAGCAGAGCCTGCGCCGCGCCATCGGCCTGGTACAGCAGGATGTCTACCTGTTTGACGGAACAATCGGCGAGAACATAGCCTACGGCAAGCCGGGCGCCACGGCAGAAGAGATCGCCGGAGCCGCCCGTCGTGCCAACATCGATGTCTTTATCGAGTCGCTTCCACAGGGCTATGACACGGTCGTGGGCGAGCGCGGCAGCCGTCTTTCGGGCGGCCAAAAGCAGCGCGTTGCCATTGCGCGTGTGTTTCTCAAGAACCCCAAGATCCTGATTTTGGACGAGGCGACGAGTGCTTTGGATAACGAGAGCGAGGAGGCGGTGCAGGAGTCACTCGAAGAGCTGGCACGCGGCCGCACCACGATTATCATCGCCCATCGTCTTTCGACCATTAAGCATGCCGATGAGATTGCGACCGTTGAGCATGGTCGCGTTGTGGAGCGTGGCACGCACGAGGAGCTTCTCGCCCGTGGCGGCACCTATGCCCGTTACTATCGAATGCAGTTCGAAGGTGCGCGTGCGCACGAGCTCGACTGATTGATATGACAGGAAGTTTATGGCTGACAAGAACCCTTTGACTCCGGAAGAAGTGACGGAGTTATTCTCCGAAATCGATGCATCCGGTGTCTTGGATCCCACGCTTGCCAAAAAGCGCACCGAGCGCATGCGTGAGAAGGAGGCTGCGGCCAAGCGCGGTGACAAAGCGGCGCTAGCGCAGCTGCGCAGCGAGGACCGCGCGAGCCAGGCAAAACATATCGACCCGCTGTCCGAGGACGACCCTTCGGGCTCGCAGGTGAGCCATACCATTACGAAGACTGCCATGGCCGTGGTCATTGGCATCTTGGTGCTGATTGTGGGCATGCAGATTGGCTACGGCGTGATGCGACGCCTGAACACCGCCAACCTGTCCGAGAGCGTTTCGGTGGATACCGTTTCGACGGCGCTGAAGGGCGGCCTTGAGTGGGGCAACGGCTTTACGCAGTTCCCGCTCGACTTTACCGTCGATGAAGCTGATGAGCGTACGGGCACGGTCGAGGTGACGGTGTTGGACACATCGTCTGCCAACGAGCTCGAGCTGCTGTCCAACGGGCAGATTCAGGCCGCTGCGCTTGCGACCAACGCGCTGCTCAACGATAAGATCGACCGCGTGGTGTATAACGTTCACGCCTATATCGACGAGGATAGCAACATTCAGCACGATTCCTTCTTTGGCATGTTTCCCGCGCGGGGTCATCAGAGCGCCATTTTGACGTTTGTGTGGACCAAGAGCTCATCCAACGCCACGAGTATCGACTGGAAGATGCGCATCGTAAGCATGGACGACACCATTGCCGAGCGCATTCAAAAACAGGTGAACTCGGTTTCGTCGCTGATCGAGGACCCGGTGGTGAGCCAGACCAAGATTGACGAGGAAAAGGCCGAACGTGACCTGGAGCATCGTCTGCATGGCCGCGAGATTTTCCGCGGCGGCAAGCCCGATCGCTCACCGTCCGATCTGCTGGAACAGGACAAGCAAAAGTAAGAGGCCATTATCCCGCGTGAGCCACAAGCCCACGCGGGATAATTTTTCTGGGACGGGGATTAAATAATCATTATGCATAGAAAGTCATAATTATCATTTCGTAAACATTTCGATGAAATTAACGCCATGAGGCATGCTTGCGGTTACAATACCGCGAGGCCTAACTACACACCTTTAAGCCGGTCCTGTGAGACCGGGAAGGAGAATTATGGCGAACAACCATACCGCGGGCGCTGCCGCCCGCACCTTCGCGCCCAGCGAGCTTTGCCAGCGTATGCTGGCCAAAACCAGCAAGGGCACCTGCGGTCCCTGTATCCTGTATCTTGAGGATGGGACCATTTTTTATGGACGTGCATGCGGCGCCGAGGGCACCGCGACCGGCGAAGTCTGCTTCAACACCTCGCCCGAGGGCTACTTTGAGGTCATGACCGACCCGAGTTATGCCGGCCAAATTGTAACCATGACCTATCCGCAGATCGGCAATTACGGTATCGACGAGACCGATGTCCAGTCGGCCTTCCCCGGCGACGCCGTGCGCCCTGCGAGCGCTCCGGCTATGCGCGGCATGATCGTTCGCGATATGTGCGCCACGCCTTCTAACTGGCGCTCGGCCGTCAGCGTGCCGGAGTACCTGCGCGCTCACGGCATCGTCGCTATCGAGGGTATCGACACCCGCGCTCTGGTGCGCCATCTGCGCGACAATGGTTCCAAGATGGGCATTATCTCGACCGAGATCTTCGACGTCGACGAGCTTGCCGAGCGCTTGTCCGCTGCGCCCACGCTGGTAGGCGAGAACCTGGTCAAGACCGTAAGTTGCCCCGCGCCTCACGAGTTTGTGGCCGCCGACCTGCCTGCCACGCATGACTTTGCGCTTGCGGCTGCCGCTCCTGCCCGTCACAAAGTGGTCGCCTACGACTGCGGTGTGAAGCGCGGTATTCTGGAGGGCCTGGTCCGTGCCGGCTGCGATCTCACCGTCGTGCCGTGGGATACGCCCGCCCAGCAGGTACTCGACATGAATCCCGATGGCGTCTTTTTGTCCAACGGCCCCGGCGACCCCGATGCCGTGGTGGAGACCTATGAGCAGGTGCAGCAGCTGATCGGCAAGGTGCCGGTCTTTGGCATTTGCCTTGGTCACCAGATGATCAGCTTGGCGGGCGGCGCCCAAATGGAAAAGCTTAAATTCGGTCACCGTGGCGGTAACCAGCCGGTTATGAATCTGGTGAGCCGTCGCGTGGAGATCACCGCGCAAAACCACGGCTTTGGTCTGCTGTTCCCCAGTCTGGGCAAACTGATTCCGGAGCTTTCCGGCGGCGAAACCGAGCATGCGGCCGATGGCGACCTGCGCGCCTGGGTGCGTCGCGGCATCGCGCCGGTCGTGATGAACGAGCGCTTTGGTCGCATTCGCCTGACACATGTGAACCTCAACGACGGCACCGCCGAGGGCATCCAGCTGCTCGACGCCCCGTGCTTCTCGGTCCAGTACCACCCCGAGGCTTCGCCTGGCCCCACCGATGCCCACTATCTCTTTACCGCCTTTACGCGACTCATGGACGGCGAGGAGAACTACCTGGACATCGACACCGCGAAGGACCGCCTCGCCGGCTGGAATTTCGCCGAGTCCGAGAACGCTGCGACCGAGGAGAACTAACAATGCCGAAACGTACTGACATCAAGCGCATCCTCGTCATTGGTTCTGGCCCCATCGTTATCGGTCAGGCCTGTGAGTTTGACTACTCCGGCGCACAGGCCTGCAAGGTGCTCAAGGAGGATGGCTTTGAGGTCATCCTGGTCAACTCCAACCCGGCGACCATCATGACCGACCCCGGTCTTGCCGACCGCACCTATGTTGAGCCCATCACCGCCGAGTTTATCGAGCGCGTGATCAAAAAGGAGCGCCCGGACGCGCTGCTGCCTACGCTGGGCGGCCAGACCGGTCTGAACGCCGCCGTCGAGCTGGCAAAAGACGATACGCTCGACAAATACGGCGTCGAGATGATCGGCTGCGACCTGGCCGCTATCGAGCGCGGCGAGGACCGCAAGCTCTTTAACGAGGCCATGGCCGAGATTGGCCTGGAGGTCGCGCGCTCGGGCTACGCCTACAGCGTGGCCGACGCCGAGGCTATCGCCGAGCGCGTGGGCTATCCCTGCGTACTGCGCCCGAGCTTTACCCTCGGCGGCGCCGGCGGCGGCATCGCTCACACCCACGAGGAGCTCGTCTCCATCGTGGGTCAGGGCCTCGAGCTCTCGCCCGCCCACGAGGTGCTGGTCGAGGAGTCCATCGAGGGCTGGAAAGAGTACGAGATGGAGGTCATGCGTGACCACGCCGGCAACGGCATCATCGTGTGCTCCATCGAGAATCTCGACCCCATGGGCGTGCATACCGGCGACTCCATCACCGTGGCGCCGGCGCAGACACTAAGTGACCTTGAGTACCAGCGCATGCGTGTCGCGTCGCTCGCCATTCTGGAGAAGATTGGCGTCGAGACCGGCGGCTCCAACGTGCAGTTTGCCGTGAACCCTCAGACCGGCCGCCTGATCGTCATCGAGATGAACCCGCGCGTGAGCCGTTCGTCCGCGCTGGCCTCCAAGGCCACGGGCTTCCCCATCGCTAAGGCCGCCGCGCGCCTGGCCGTGGGCTACACGCTCGACGAGATCGTCAACGACATTACCAAGGCAACGCCTGCCTGCTTTGAGCCCACGATTGACTACTGCGTGGTCAAGGTGCCGCGTTTTGCCTTCGAGAAGTTCAAGGGTACCGACCCCACGCTCACCACGCGCATGAAGGCCGTGGGCGAGATCATGGCGATCGGCCGCACCTTTGAGGAGGCCTTCGGCAAGGCCATGCGTTCGCTGGAGGACGGGCATCAGGGCATTTGTGCCGGTGGCAAGGAAGGTGCCGACAAGCTGAGCGACGATGAGCTCGCTCAGGCCGTGGCAACCCCGACCGAGCATCGCATCTTCTTTGTGGTCGAGGCCCTGCGCCGCAGCTGGGACGTTGCGCGTATCCATGCCATTTGCGGCATCGACCCGTGGTATCTCAACCGCATCAACGACATGGCGCAGGTCCAGGAGAGCATCCGCGGCCTGCGTGTGGAGGATATCGACGCCGATGCGATGCGCCTGCTCAAGCAGTACGGCACGAGTGACGCCGAGATTGCCGCGCTGACCGGCTCGGACGAGCGCTTTGTGCGCGCTTACCGCAAGAGCCTGGGCGTGGTTCCCAGCATGAAGACGGTCGATACCTGCGCCGCCGAGTTCTCGAGCGCCACGGAATATCACTACAAGACGTACGAGAACATCTACCGCACGAGCCCGGACGCCAAGAAGTGCGTGGCTCCCGACGAGACCACGCCGGCGGACAAGCCCAAGGCGATGATCCTGGGCGCCGGCCCCAACCGCATTGGCCAGGGTATCGAGTTCGATTACTGCTGTGTGCACGCGAGCTACGCGCTGGCGGCCCGCGGCTTCGAGACCATCATGGTCAACTGCAATCCCGAGACCGTCTCGACCGACTATGACACGTCCGACCGTCTGTACTTTGAGCCGCTCACCTACGAGGACGTCATGGACGTTATCGATGTCGAGCGCCCCGACGGCGTCGTGGTGACGCTCGGCGGCCAGACCCCGCTTAAACTGGCGCGCATGCTCGAGGAGAGCGGCGTCAACATCATGGGTACCAAGCCCGACGCCATCGACTTTGCCGAGGACCGCGAGCGCTTTGCCGCCCTACTCGACAAGCTGGGCATTATGTATCCGCCGGCGGGTCAGGCAACCTCGTTTGAGGAGGCCGAGACCGTGGCCGCGCACATCGGCTACCCGCTGCTGGTGCGTCCGAGCTACGTGCTGGGTGGCCGCGGCATGATGATCGCCTACGATGCCGAGCATCTGCGCGATTACATGGGCGAGGCTGCGCGCATCAGCCCCGACTACCCGGTGTATCTGGACCGCTTCCTGGAGGGTGCGATCGAGTCCGATGTCGACGCCCTGTGCGATGGCGAAGAGGTATACATCGGCGGCATCCTGGAGCATATCGAGGAAGCCGGTATTCACTCCGGCGACTCTGCGACCTGCATCCCACCGTTTAGCTTTAGCGAGAGCCTGCAGGCGAAGCTCCGCGAGACCACGCGCCGCATCGCGATGGCGCTGGGAGTCCGCGGTCTGGTCAACGTGCAATATGCCATCAAGGGCGAGACCGTCTACGTGATCGAGGCCAACCCGCGCGCCAGCCGTACCGTGCCGTTTATCTCCAAGGCCACCGGTGTGCCGCTGGCCAAGTGCGCGGCGCGCATCATGGCAGGCGATTCCATCGCGAGCTTGGGCCTGCCGAGCGACGAACGTCAGCTGGACTGGTTCTGCATGAAGGAAGCCGTTATGCCCTGGGGCCGTTTCCCGGGCGCCGACGTTATCCTGGGGCCTGAGATGAAGTCGACGGGCGAGGTCATGGGTATCGCCAAGAGCTATCCCGAGGCATACGCCAAGACGCAGCTGGCGATCGACTACAAGCTGCCCGACCCGAGCGCCGGCAAGGTGTTCATCAGCGTGTGCGACCGCGACAAGCGCCACATCCTTTCGGTCGCGCGTATCCTGCGTTACCTGGGCTTTGACATCTGCTCCACCGAGGGTACGGCGCGCGTGCTGCGCGGAGGCAACGTGACGTGCGAGATCGTGGAGAAGATTAGCGGCCCGCACGACGGCGAGCGCCCCAACATCGTCGACCTCATCGCCGATGGCAAGATCGCGGTGATCATCAACACGCCGTACGGTCCGGGCTCGCGCGGCGACGGCTATCTGCTGCGCACCGAGGCAGTGCGACGCGGTGTGACCTGCGTGACCGCGATGTCTGCCGCCAACACGTACGTGAGTGCCATCGAGGCGGTGCGCGAGGACCAGCAGGGTCACGGCAGCGCCAACGACATGGGCATGGACGTCATCGCCCTGCAGGACCTGCCGCAGTACACGGTGTAGCGTGGGCTGTCCGGCCGGGGCGGGAGGGGCGGAGATTTCCCCCTTTCGCTCCGGCTGCAAGCAGAGTCGCTCAGGAGGAAACTCCGCCCCTCCCGCCCCGGCCTGCGGTGACTCGGCTGCACCGTGTGCTGCCGAAGGGGCTTTGCGCGATGACTAGGGCTAAATAGAAAATGAGTGTGGGCGCCGTCGTTCGTTTGAACGACGGCGCCCGCGTTTTGGATTTATTGGGCTGTGGCGGTGAAGGTTGTTTTGTCGGCGGCGATGTGCACGTGCAACTTTGCCTGACCGTCGCAGCTGATGAGCACGCCTACCTCGAACGGGGTTCCCGTCTTGTCGTAAGTCGAACGCACGATGCGCATCGCCGCCTTACCGGTGTTCTGTCCCAAAAGGCGCGCCTCATGCTTGTCGAGGTTGACCGTCTCGTAGACGGCATCGACGCTTGCGGGCAGGATGCCGGTCTTTTCCGCGATGTAGGCGTAGAGCGAGCCATCCACGTCTTTGCGTGTGAGCTCGGGGCAAAGTGACACGGGGATATAGACGTAGTTGAGCTCCATGGGTTTGTCGTTGGCGAGACGCAGGCGGCGAATCTCCCAGACGGGTGTCCCTTCGGGCACTTTGAGCCCGGAGGCGATGCCGCGGACGGCCGGTATGCTTGAAAAGGCGAGAATCTGTGAGCTCGGAACCCGTCCCGCTTCGCGCATCCGCGCGCTGAAATTCAGGGCCAGGTCGATGCCGGGCGCTGAGGTTTGGGGCTTGATGAACGTGCCCTGCCCGCGTTTGCGCACCACGCGCCCCTCGATGACGAGATCTTGGAAGCAACGGCGCACGGTCGCGCGCGATAACTCCAGCCGCTCACAGATTTCGAGCTCGCGTGGCAGCGGCGTCTTGGTGTCGAACGCCTGGCTGGCGATAAGCAGGGCGATTCGATGTTTAAGTTGGACATAGAGCGGCGTATCACCGCTGCGATCGAAGGGTTCGGAGGCGAGAAACGAGATCATGTCCATGGGGTACCTCCATGTCGTGAGCATACGTGACATGGTCTGACACTGCGGGACAAACCGGTGATGTCAGGCCCGATTCTTGTCGGTATGTATGGTACATAAGGAACATAAAACATTTACCAGGCAATCTACCTGCTATTTTAAAAATAATTGGAAGAAAAAATAATTTAGGCACAAAAATAGTTGCTACCGTTAACCGATGAATAGTTGCCGTTCGCAACTATTTTCTTGTACCGAACATGCCCCGGCGCAACAATAATCTCGGCAAAAAGCAAAGCCGTGCGACACACGGCAGGTCGAGAGGAGACCGCATGCGGTATCTGGTAATGGTCAGTCACGGAACGCTCGCTCCCGGACTGCACAGTGTCCTCAAGATGCTCGGCAATGACGCCCCGAACATCTTGTCGACGAGTCTCGTGGACGGCATGGGCGCTGACGAATATGTCGAGAACGTCAAGGCGATGGTCGCTCCCGTTACCGCCGATGACGAGGTTGTCCTGCTCGGTGACATCCTGGGCGGATCGCCGCTCACCAATGCTATGAACACGATGGCCGAGAAGGGCTTGCTCGCCCACACCATTGCCTTCGGCGGTATGAATCTGCCCATGGCTATGACCGCCATGATGGGGCTTGCCACCATGGACCTGGATTCTCTCAAGCAGATGATGCTGCAGGAGGGCAAGAACGGTATGTCCGAGCTTGTGGTCCCGACCGATGACGCCGACGACGAGGACGACGACATCTAGGCCGCACCAAGGTTTCATCTAGCTGCAAACGTTAGGAAGAAGGGGCCGCGACCGCGGGCCTCATGAAGGAAAGGGGAGAACGTATGATTTCGTTCATCCGTATTGACGACCGTATGATCCATGGACAGACCGTTACCCGTTGGGCCCTCGAGTATCCCTGCGACGGTCTTATCGCCGTCAACGACGCCGCGGCGTCCAACCCCGTGCTCAAGGAGGCCTACAAGAGTGCCTCGGGCAAGAAGACGTTCGTGTGGACCAAGGAGCACTTCAAGGAGGTCTCCGAGAAGGTTCTCAAGTCCAACACCAAGTACTTCCTGATCACCAAGAACCCGCTCGACATGAAGGAACTTCTCGTCGATTTTGGCTTTAAGCCCGGCATGGACCGCATCATCGTCGGTCCCTGCAACGATCGTCCCGGCACCACCAAGCTCGGCAACAACCAGTCGATCACGCAGGAAGAGGCCCAGGCGCTCGAGGATCTCACCAACGCCGGCTACACGGTCGAGTTCGCCCTTATCAAGGAGAAGTCCATCGGTGAGTGGCCCAAGTTCCGCGGTCAGTTTGGCTTCTAGTTAGGCGCCAGCCGCATTTTGGTACCTACAGCCCTGGGGGAAAGGGCTGAGGAATAAAGAAAGGGGAAAGCATGGCAATCAATGCATTCCAAGCCGCGCTGTTCGGCCTGTTCGCCTGCCTGGCATCACTGCCTGGCATGGGTGGCACGACGATCGGCAACTACACTCTGGGTCGTCCTCTGGTCGCCGGCCTCATCGTCGGCATCATCATGGGCGATATGCAGACGGGCATCCTCGTCGGCGCTGCCATCCAGGTTGTCTACATCGCTCTCGTGACCCCCGGCGGAACCGTCTCCGCCGACGTCCGCGCCGTGTCCTATATCGGCATCCCGCTGGCGATCCTCGCCATCAAGAACTCGGGCATCGATCCCGCCTCCGCTGAGGCTGCCGGCATGGCCGCATCCCTCGGTGCCGCCGTCGGCACGCTCGGCACTGTGCTCTTCTATGGCACCGCCACCATTAACCTGGTATGGCAGGGCATGGGCTGGAAGTGGCTCGAGAAGGGCGACCTCCACAAGCTCTACCTGGTCAACAACGTTCTGCCTTGGATCGGTCACATCGTCTGCTCGTTCCTCCCGACGTTCATCATCACCATGGGCGGCACCGCCATGGTCGACCTCATGAAGACCTACATGCCCATGGACGGCATCGCGATGAAGACGCTGTTCACCGTCGGCTCGCTGCTGCCTACCGTCGGTATCGCCATCCTGCTCAAGCAGGTCATCTCCAAGCCGACGGACTTCCTCACGTTCTTCTTCGGCTTCACCCTGTCCGCTGTCATGGGATGCAACCTGATTGCCGCCGCCGGCATCGGCTGCTTCTTCGCCCTGATCAACTATGAGATCGCTTCGCTCAAGATCGACCTCGCAAACGCTCCCAAGGCAGCTATCGCCTCGGGCTCCGATGATGAGGAAGAGGAGGACATCTAATGGCAGAGAAGAAGAAACTCTCTAAGAAAACGCTTGCCAAGTCGTTCCGCAACTGGTCCTATGGCAACCTGACTTGCTTCTCGCAGGAGCACATGCAGACCTTCGGCTACCTGTGCGCCATGCTTCCGATCGTCGAGGAGCTCTACGACACGCCCGAGGAGCAGAAGCAGGCCCTCCAGACCTACTCCGCGTTCTTCAACACCGAGCCGCAGATCGGCACCATGATTGTCGGCGTCACCGCCGGCCTCGAGGAGGCTCGCGCAAACGGCGAGGCCATCGACGACGACGCCATCAACGGCATCCGCGCCGGCCTCATGGGCCCGCTCGCCGGCCTTAGCGACTCGCTGATCGTCGGTACCCTGATCCCGATCCTGCTCGGTATCGCCCTCGGTCTCTCGACCGGCGGCTCTCCGCTCGGTGCCATCTTCTATATTGTCGTGTGGAACCTGCTCATGTTCCTTGGCATGCGCTTTGCCTACAACCAGGGCTATGAGCTCGGCGGCAAGGCGGTCGAGGCCCTCGTCGGCCCCAAGGCCAAGGCTCTGCGTGATTCCATCGTGATGGTCGGTACCATGGTCATCGGTGCAGTCGGTGCTACCTGGGTCTCCATCACCTGCAGCCCCAATCTGGTGCTGCCCGGCGGCGGTAAGTTCCAGGACACGCTCGACGGAATCTATCCGCACCTGCTGCCCATGGTCTTCATCATCTTCTGCTGGTACATGATGACCAAGAAGAAGGTCAACCCCATCGTTATGATGCTGATCCTCGTTGTGATCGCATTTGTGGGCGTTCTCATTGGCTTCTTCGACCCGGCACTGAGCTACTAGTCATCATCCCCTGGCCCCCTGTAAGGCCGTGCGGCCTCAACCGCACGGCCTTCTGATTTTGCGCCGCCCTTCAAGGGCAATATGGCCAGCGACCTCCATCGCCTACACGACACCCGCTATATTGCTCTTGAAAGATGACGTATTCGACAAACGATGCACTTGCGCATGATGCACACTTTGCACGAGGAGGACCATATGCACGAGAAACATGGACACGACCTTTCGCGCGACGACTTGATTCGCGAGGCAAAGATGCAGACCGATGCTATTCAGCGGCTCAATGTTTGGCTGCGCCTGGGCTATTCGCTCGTGGCGATTGGCTTTTTGATGGGGATGTGGGGTATGCAGGGCGGCCCCGGCTGGGGTGTCCCCGTGGGCATCGTGTGCCTGGTGGTGGGCACTCCGCTTTCGATCGTGCTTAAGGTCGGCACGACCAACGCCAAAAAGAATGTCGAGCGCATGCTCGAGGCCGCTGGTGTCGACGTTGAGGAGCTTATGCGACGCAAGAAGGACGAGCAATAGACTTCCGCGTTGGGGTATCATAAATAAATGTTGCGAATGTTAACTAATGTACGGCAAATGACGGTTTTATGGCCCTTCTAGAGTTGCAAAGGACAATATCCCCAGTGGATTACGATGACGTCGCTCGAAAACTGATTGTGTACTCACGTTCCCTTGCCAAGGGATCCTTGAGTGCTGCCGGCGGCGCCAGTGTGGGCGAGGCACCGGTTTTACAGTATCTATCGGGTATTGACGGTGATGTCATTCCCTCCGAGATTGCCAAGAAGCTGAAATTCTCCCGTGCGCGCATGTCGCATATCTTGGATTCACTCGAGAGTAAGGGTTACGTTCAGCGCGGGACTGATCCAAACGATCGTCGGCGTGTGCTGGTGAGCATTACCAAGGAAGGCCGTGATTTCGCGGCGAAAAAAAATGCCGAGAGTGTGGCATCGCTCTCGAAACAACTCTCAGCGCTCGGCGAGCACGATGCCCAGGAGCTCGTGCGCATCCTGAATAAAGCTTACAGCCTTACCTATGATGCCGACGACTACCTGGACAATCTATAAGGATAAAGACAGACATTTAGGTGCATCTTGAAATGCACCCGGGACAGTTGTGCCCATCAGCCACCGTCAACCTCTCATTCCAAACCAAATCAGCCAACGTACGTCATGGCAATCCCCGGTAGGTTGCAGGATGGCGGCTGAGCTTTTCTCTCGGGAAACTTCGCGAAGCCCAGTTCCCGAGGGAAAGGTATGGTCTGTGTAATACCAGATAAACAGTACATTTTTGCTAGATTGGTATTTGACTGAAGAACCAATTGGTATGGCTTATTAAGCCCACCTTGCCGTTGACGCTCATTTTACTGCCGCTGGTGGACTTCCGAACTTGGTTGCGCAAGTGCTCCCATATATTGATATGACCTAGTAGGTGGCTATCTGGTTACTACCAGTTGGCCCCTTGGTAACGGGTGGCCCCATTGTGCGGAATGTACCGAACATCCCCGTTTGATACGTTTTCCCATGCTGCCGGGGGGGGGCGTCCTCGGCACCTCAGCATCTCTGGAGAAAGGAGACCAGGTGCGTAGGAATTCCATTTTTACGAAACGGTGGGTGAAGGGAAGCGCGGTCCTCGTTGCCACTGCAGCGACGCTCGTGTTTGCCAATCCCCAGCAGGCGATTGCCACGCCACTCAAGGGCGTCGACTCAGCGACCGTGTCCCAGTCTGCCTCGAATGTCGTCGACATCGATTTCGCTGACGGCATCAAGGGCCGTATTACGTTCCTCGAGGACGGTATTTTCCGTTATAACGTCGACCCCAAGGGTGAGTTTTCCGATTACGCCACACCGCGCAGTAAGTCCCACACGGCTAAAATCCAGGCTCAGCCCGATACCTCGGACACCTACAGCAAGCCGAGTGCGACGGTTGCCGACAAGGGCGACACTATCGAGATCACCGGCGGAAAGGCGACCGTGATCCTGGACAAGGCGACTGGCAAGATGAGTATCAAGTCAGGCGACCGTGTCGTGGTTTCCGAGTCCGCGTCCCTCGACCTTGATAAGAAGGGTACCGTCCAGACGCTCGCCAAGGAGAAGTCCGAGAACTTCTTTGGCGGCGGCACCCAGAACGGACGCTTCCTGCACACCAACCAGACCATCGCCATCTCCAACACGAACAACTGGACCGATGGCGGCGTTGCCTCGCCCAACCCGTTTTATTGGACGAGTGACGGCTACGGCGTACTCCGAAACACGTTTGCAGAGGGTTCCTACGACTTCGGTTCCACGGACTCATCGACGGTCACGACTTTGCACAGCGAGAATGAGTTTGATGCCTACTACTTCGTGGCGACCAACGAGGGCGCTTCGAACGTGGCAACCGAGATGCTGCAGGACTACTACAAGGTGACCGGTAACCCGGTGCTGCTGCCCGAGTACGGGTTCTACCTTGGTCATCTTAATGCCTATAACCGTGATGGCTGGTCAACGACCTCGGGTCAAAAGAAGTGGGAGACCAAGGGCAGCAAGTCCTCGAGCGAGAAGGGCGACGTTAAGTACGAGTCTGGCATGTCGACGGGCTACAAGCTCGACGGCACACTTGCGGCCGAGACGCTCAACGGTAAGGGCCCTTCGGTTGATACCGAGAACATGAAAGCGACCGATTTCGACCGCCAGTTCTCTGCTCGGCAGGTTATCGATGACTACGAGGACAACGACATGCCGCTCGGTTGGTTCCTGCCGAACGACGGCTACGGCGCCGGCTATGGCCAGAATGGTTACTACAAGACCGGCGGCGTCAACTCCGACGGAACGAGCTCGGCTGACCGTCTTAACGCTGTGCGTGCCAATGTCGACAACCTTAAGAAGTTCACCGAGTATGCCAACTCCAAGGGTGTGAGCACGGGCTTGTGGACCCAGTCCAACCTTGAGCCCGACAGCAACTCCGAGACCCCGTGGCACCTGCTTCGCGACTTCGACGCCGAGGTCAAGACGGGAGGCATCTCTACCCTTAAGACCGACGTCGCCTGGGTTGGATCTGGCTACTCCTTTGGTCTTAATGGCATCAAGACAGCTTATGACACGGTGACGACCGGCGCCAACAAGCGCCCCAACATCATCACACTCGATGGTTGGGCCGGCACGCAGCGCTTTGGCGGCATTTGGACCGGCGACCAGTATGGCGGTAACTGGGAGTACATTCGCTTCCATATCCCCACGTATATCGGTCAGAGTCTTTCGGGCAACCCCAACATCGGCTCCGACATGGACGGCATCTTTGGCGGCGACCCCATCATCTCTGCGCGTGACTACCAGTGGAAGACGTTCACGCCCTCTATGCTCGACATGGACGGTTGGGGCACCTACCGTAAATCGCCCATGACGCACGGCGATCCCTACACAGGCATCTCGCGCTTCTACCTCAAGCTCAAGGCGCAGCTCATGCCCTATATCTACACGAGCGCGGCTTCGGCGGCCAACATCGACACGGGTAACGGCGATGCCGGCCTGCCCATGATCCGCGCCATGCTGCTTTCCGACAACTCCGAGTACGCCGCAAGCACTTCGACGCAGTACCAGTATATGTTCGGTGAGAACTTCCTAGTGGCACCGGTGTATCAGGATACCCAGGCAGACGAGAACGGCAACGACATTCGCAATGGGATTTACCTCCCCAACTACGGCACCGACGAGAATCCCACCATCTGGATCGATTACTTCTCGGGTAAGCAGTATCGCGGCGGCCAGGTTCTCAACAACTACGAGGCTCCGCTTTGGAAGCTGCCGCTGTTTGTGAAGGCCAACGCTATCGTGCCGATGTACGCCGAGAACAACAACCCCGAGGCAGTGAGCGACACCAACACCAAGGGTACCGACCGCAGTCAGCGTATCGTCGAGTTCTTCGCCACCGAGGGCGACGGCACCTTTACGCAGTACGAGGACGACGGCTCCTCCATCGAAAACAACACGACTGAGGACGATTCCTACGGCACGATCGACAATATCTCCTACGGTGAGCATGTGAGCACCGTCTACAGCTCCAAGGCCGCAGGCGGCACCGCGACCTTTACCGCCGAGGCCTCGCAGGGCGGCTACAACGGCTACGACTCCAACCGCACCACGACCTTCGTGGCCAATGTGTCCGCCAGGCCCACGAGCGTTGTCGCCAAGAACGGCGGATCCGCACTCAACGTGGTTGAGGTCGACTCGCAGGAGACCTTTGACGCCACGACTCCCGAGGCCGGCCAGGCGGTCTACTTCTACAGCGAGACCCCCAACCTCAACCACTACGGCAGCGATGCGGACGGCACCGAGGCCGAGCAGGGCGAGAGCTTCAACAACACCAAGATCACCACGAACCCCAAGGTCTACGTCAAGTTCGCGAAGACCGATGTTGCTGCAGCGGCGCAGACGCTTGAGCTGGGCGGTTTCGTGAACGCCGACGTCACGCTCACAGCCGATCGCCTCAACGAGAACCTCTCCGCACCCACGAACCTTGCTGCCCCCGAGGACGTCACGACCCCAACGAGCATCAAGCTCACCTGGGGAAAGGTCGATGGTGCTACCTCCTACGACCTTAAGGTCGACGGCACTGTGTTTGCCGTGGGTGATGCGGCCGAGTTCACGCACACCGACCTCGCCTACAATAGCAAGCACACCTACCAGATTCGTTCGCGCAACGCCGAGGGTTACTCCGCCTGGAGCGATGTGCTCGAGGCGAACTCCGCACTCGATCCGTGGCGGAACGTCCCCGACGCCGAGCAAATCACCTGGGAGGGCTCACTTTACGGCAGCCATAAGGCCGAGCTCGCCTTCGACCATGAGTTCCAGTCGGGCGACGGCGGTTTCCACTCCGGTGGCAACGATCTGGGCAAGGCGCTTACCGTTGACTATGGACGCGCTTACAAGCTCGATAAGCTCGAGTACTATCCGCGCGATGACGCCGGCAACGGCACTGTGACCAAGATGCGTGTTGAGACGAGTCTCGATGGCGTCCACTGGACGAGCCAGGAGGTCGATTGGGCACGTTCCGCTGATTGTAAGACGGTAGCGTTTGACGGCACTGTGGCCGCCCGTTACGTGCGCATGACACCGCTCGCCTCGGTCGGCAATTTCTTCTCCGCGTCCGAGATTGCCATCTACAAGACCGACGGCACGGATGGCTTCGCCGTGGGCTCCAACCTCAACAAGGCCACGATCTCCGACGGAGACTACTCCAACATGAAGAACTATCTGGGCCTCGAGAATCGCGAGCCCGATACCCCGACGTTCGGTTCGCAGATCCGCGACCACTTCGCCGACCTCAACGATAACGGCGTTTACGACGTCTACGATTACTCGTTCACCATGGCGGGTCTTGACGGCGGCACTAAACAAAAGGGCAAGGTCGCAGGTTCGCTCGCGGTGATTCCGAGCAAGACCGAGGTCGAGGCCGGTGATGAGATCACCGTTGATGTCTATGCGGCCGACGCCAAGAACGTCAACGCCCTGGGCGCTCTCGTCAACTTCAAGAGCGACCAGTTCGAGTTTGTGTCCGAGAGCATCGCGCAGGACGGCTCGACTGCCGGCATGGAGAACCTGTCTCGCGAGAAGGTCCAGTTCGCGGACAGAACGCAGACTATCAATCTCGCCTTTGCCAACCGCGGCGATGGCAAGCTCTACAACGGTACCGGCGCGGTGGCGAGTTTCAAGCTCAAGGCCAAGACCGCCGGCAAGGTCGAACTGCCCTCGACATCTTGGCTCATCGGTCCGGCATGCGACGCACTTGAGTTTGCGAGCGACGGCACGGTGACGATGCCGGATGTTCCTCAGCCAACGGTCGCCGAGTACGGTCAGGATGCCTTCAACATCACGATGACCAACGATGAGCTCACGACCGACGACGGGACCAACGTCGAGAAACTTATCCAGCAGAAGAGCTATAACGCGCTGTTCGATAATAACGAGGGCGACAACGGCTTTGAGTTCCTATGGAACTGGAGCGGCAACTGGGACAGCGAGGGTAAGCTTCCGAGTTACGTGAAGCTTCCCACCACGATGACATTCGCATTTAAGACGCCGTCGAAACTCGATAGTGTCGAGGTCGTTAACCGCAACGGTGGCAACGGAACCGTGCAGAAGATCAAGGCTGTCGTGACGTTCGAGGATGGCTCGACCCAAGAGTTCGCGGGCGGGGAGTACGATTCCTTCCGGGCTCGCTACGCCTTTGGCCTCTCTGCCGAGAACAAGGGCAAGAAGGCGACCAAGGTCGAGGTCACGCCGCTTGAGGCATCGGGTGACCAGATGCTCACACTGCGTGAGGTCAACTTCAACTACACGCAGGGTGTCGAGGCCATCGAGGGTGTCGAGCTAGGCAAGAACCAGACCGAGTTCTTTGAAGGCGACGTTACGCTCGTCGACGCCAAGGCCACGCCTGAGAGCGCCGGCTACCCCTATGTGACGGTCGAGAGCTCCGACCCCTCTGTGGTAAGCGTCTCTGCTGTTCAGGCTGGCGATAGCGTGAGCTACTACCTGCGTGCCAACAAGGCCGGCAAGGCAGAGATCACGGTGGCGTCGGTACTCGACCCCTCCAAGACCGCATCCTATGAGGTCGAGGTCAAGGCTGGTGTCGATACCTCTGCGCTCGTGGCAGCGCTTTCCAAGGCCGCGGGCTACAGCGAGTCCGTCTACACTAAGGATTCCTATGCAGCTCTCACCGCTGCGGTCGAGGCGGCTCAGAAGCTTCTCGACGGCGGCCAAGGCAGCTATAGCAAGAAGGATGTCGCAGACGCCACGGCCAAGATCGAGAAGGCAATCGACGGGCTCAAGATGCGCCCTGTCGATGAGAAGATTCTTATCAACACGCCCGAGAACCGCAAGAACGTCAAGGTGGCCGGCTTCTCGAGTGAGGCCGACTACGAGGGCAGCAACGCCGTCAACGCTCTCGACGGCGACGAGCGGACGCTTTGGCACAGCGACTGGGCCCATGGGACCGGTATGCCCCAGTATCTGAGTGTCGACCTGGGCCGCGACTACGATCTCACCGACGTTACATTCCTGCCGCGCCAGGACGGCGGCACTAACGGCGATATCTTTGAGGCCGAGATACTGGTCTCCGACACTGCCGACGGTTATAAGATGGGCACCGCCGCATCGATGGGTACGTTCGCCTTCGACAACGACGGCCGCGTGCTCACCGACCGTGGCGACTGGAAACAGATGAGCTTTGGCGCCGCGCGCGGTCGCTACGTGACCGTCAAGGTGATTCACGCCGGCGGTGGCAACGTTGATGCCTACTGCAGCATGGCGGAGCTCAAGTTCTACGGTACGGCCGTCCCCGATCCGGTGGCGAAGGATGATCTCGCTACCGCGATCGAAAAGGTTGATGCCGAGGTTGCTGCTGGCGACCTCAAGGCCGGTGACTACACCGAGGCCTCCTGGACGGCGCTCGAGAACGCCCTGGCGAGCGCCCGCGCCATCTTGAGCGACAAGAACGCCACGCAGGACGAGGTCGACCAGGCGCTCAGGGCGCTCGAGAGCGCCCGCGGCGCGCTCGAGAAGACCCCGGTGGCCCCGGTCGAGAATCCGACTAAGAAGCAGCTCAAGGCCCTGGTCAAGCAGGCGAAGGAGGCTGACACCAGGGGCAAGACGGCCGAGTCTGTCAAGGCCCTGACGGATGCCATTACCTACGCCGAGGACGTCTTGGGTGATGAGAATGCTTCCGACACCCGGCTCCAGGCGGCCTATGACCAGCTCAAGCTGGCTATTGAGAGCCTCAAGGATGCCGATTCCGGCAATCAGGGCGGCTCGGGCAACCAGGGTTCCGGCAATGGCTCGAACGGCGGCAACCAGGCGGGCAAGCCCGCAGGCGACAAGGCCCAGGGCAGCAAGAAGAACGGTTCGGCGATTCCCAATACCGGAGACCAGACGGCGGCGACCGTCGCGACCGTCGGTGGTCTTGGCGCCATCATCGCCGCGATCGGCGCTTTCTTCCATCGTCGCAGCAAGGCTAAGTAGCCCCAGCAACAGCTAAGCAAGCGTGCCCGCCGTCCCACCCAAGGACGGTGGGCACGCTTTTTGAATGTGGGCGGAAAGCTCCGACCCTTCGGCCTTAATCTCGCAAAGCGTTCCGTCTCCCGCCGAACACATCAGCATCGGCGGCTATACTTGAATTATTTGCAGTTAAGGGTCGCGGATTCGCCGCGTCACCGCTCTCAACAGGAGGTCTTTGTTTATGGCAGATCAGAAGCCGGTTGTCGGGATCATCATGGGCTCCAAGTCCGATCTGGGCGTTATGGAAGGTTGCACCGCCGAGCTTGAGGCGCTGGGCGTGCCCTATGAGCTCGTGATTGCAAGCGCCCACCGTACGCCGGCGAAGGTCCATGAGTGGGCCTCGACTGCTGCTGACCGCGGCATCAAGGTGATTATCGCTGCTGCCGGCAAGGCTGCTCACCTGGGCGGTGTCGTGGCGGCCTTTACGCCGCTGCCGGTCATCGGCGTGCCTATGAAGACGAGCGATCTGGGTGGTATGGACTCGCTGCTGTCGATGGTGCAGATGCCTTCGGGCGTGCCCGTTGCCTGTGTGGCCATCAACGGTGCCAAGAACGCCGCCATTTACGCCACGCAGATTCTGGGCGCATGCGACCCCGAGTACCGCAAGGTTATCGAGAAGATGAAGCAGGAGATGGCTGACGCCTAAGCGCTCTGCCAGTCCATTTGCAGCATAAGGAGAGCCATGTCCGACTATCAGGGAAAGCGTTTTTCGGCTTCTCGGATTCCCGATCCAGCCACGTCGGGAGCAGTCCGCGCGCCGCAACAGGGTCGGACATCCTCTCCTCAGCAGCCGCGCGCGCCGCGCCCCGTGACGCCGGCGAAGCATCGCCGTCAGGATACACCTGCTGCTTATCGCCCTTCGTCATACAGTACGGCCAAGAAGTCACCTCGCTCTTCGGCGCATACCGCGCCATCGAGCTATACCGAGACGCCGCGCAAAAAGCGTCGCTCCGTTATCCCCATCTTGCTCATCATCATCGGCATTGGCCTGATCGTTGCTGCTGCCGCCATCTTTATCAACGCTCAGATTGGCTACAAGCAGGCGAGCGAGTCGTATCAAAAGATCGAAAAGCAATATGTGAGCGACAAGGACGCCAGCGGCGTGCCGATTATCGACTTCAATGCGCTTGCCCAGACAAATCCCGAGGTTGTGGGTTGGATTTACGCGCCCGGCACCAACATCAACTACCCCGTGGTACAGACCAACAACAACTCCAAGTACCTCAACACGCTGTTCGACGGCACCGCCAATGCCTCGGGAGCCATCTTCTTGGATAGCGACGACACCGCGCCGGGCATGGTGGATCAGCAGACCACGATTTACGGTCATCACATGAACGACGGTTCGATGTTCAACGTGATTTCGGGTACGACCGATCAGGCGACGTTCGACAGCATAGAATACGTGTACTACATTACGCGCGATGCGACGTATAAGTTGCGCCCACTGGCGACCAAGGTGGTCGAGGACACGTATGCCAAGGCGCGCACGCCCAACTTTGAGGGCGATGACGGACTGAAGAATTACCTGTCCGAGATGCTTGCCGGTGCCTCTGCCGTGGCGAGCGATGCCACCGATCGTGCCGCTTCGGCAACCAAGGTCGTAACGCTTGTGACCTGCCGCTCGCTGTCATTTAGCAATACGCGCGCCGTCATGGTGCTCACACCGGTCGAGGAATAAAGTGTCCGGGAGCCCCGTCCCAAAAAGACTGCCCTGGAAATCAAAAGGAGAAATGATGCTTGAGAACGGTAAATCGATGCCTTCGGTTGATGCTTGGCTGCGCGAAGCCAAGGCCGATGTTTCGGCGGCTGATTGTGGGATGTACCTGACACACAACGGCGTGGTGCGCGCGACGCCCAAGGCCGAGGTGCGCGGAGTCGAGACCGATGGCGTGGCGCCGGGCCACAAGGTGGGCGGCATGGTGTTTGGCTTCGATGCCGAAAAGGTGCAGGCCGCTATCGAGGCAACGCGCGCGATGCCGGGTATCGGCTACGTGCGCGTGTGGCTGGCGAGCGGCGAGCTCGCTGTGGGCGACGACATCATGCTCGTGCTCATTGGTGGGGACATTCGCCCGCATGTGGTCGATGCACTGCAGGCGCTCGTCGGTACCATCAAAAATGAGTGTGTGAGCGAGGTCGAGCGCGAGGCGTAGAGGCTTGCGTCGATAGAAGGCTCGTTTATAAAAATGCCCGCCGGTACGTGTTGATACCGGCGGGCATTTTGCGTTTTGGGCGCGGTGGGCGCTACACGCGCGTCGCATCCTTGGGGCTCATGGTCATGCTCTGGAAGCGGTTCTCCATATAGTCGTTATCGAAATACTTACCGTAGAACTGCGCGACGGGAATATCCGGCTCCGTGCCGTTGACGCGCTGGTACCAGTAGTCGAGCGATTGCAGCGTCATGACGCCGTCGACCAGCATAATGACGGTAAAGATGACGGTGGCCGAGTAGCGACTCTTCCAGGGAATCATGTTGATAAGCTTGAGCAGCCTCGGCAGCAGCAGCTTGATCCAGATGAGGCCGCCCAGGCCCCATAGGCAGGCAAAGCCCGTGCAGGTGCGTCCGCCCGTGAGGACCACGAGCGGGTCGGGCATGCCGAACAGCGTTATGTGCGAGTAGCTCCACGAGACCACGCCAAACGCGGTCTGCATAAACCAGCCCACGAACACCTCGAAGCTCGCGCCGAGCAAGGCGCTCACCAGGAAAATGATGACGGGGTTCTTTTTATAGAAGCGGTTGAGCACCATGGTCATGAGTACGGCGCCAAATCCGTAGATGGGGCTGAAGGGGCCAAACAGCATGCCGGCGCGGTCCTGGTAGACGCCGGGATCGTCGACCGTCATATGCCAGATATCCTCCAGGATCAGGCCGAGTACGCAGCAGACAAAGAATACCCAAAACAGGTTGAAGTAGTTGAGTTTGATGTAGCCTTCGCCGGTCTCATCGCGGCCGAGCATGCCCTCGGCCGCGGCGTCGCGGTCGAGCATCTCCCGCAGGCGGCGCTGCAGTTCGCGCTCCTGGCGCAGCGTGGGATCGACGGTGGCTGAAAGCGCGATGAGTATACCGAGCTGAATAGCGGGACGAAGTAAGAAGAGCCCGATACCCTGGAGCATCACGTCGACCAAAAGCTCGACGACGGTGAATGCAATAAGGATGTAGGACAGGCGGGCGGCGTTGCGGCGCTGGTTTTTGATAAGGTCCAGGCCAAAGATAGTCAGGATGACGGCACTTGCCGCAGAGAGCATGATGCCGGCGACGATGAGTCCAACCGCGACCAGCATATTGTCGCCGAGCTTTTCGGCGGCGTTACCGTTGATGAGTGCGGTGATGACCTGCCACATAAAGGCGGCGACCGACGGGAGCGTGCCCACGCCGGACAGGATGCACAAGACGGCGTACACCTTAATGATGAGCGGGATCTTCTTGACCTCTGTGGCGCTGGGGACGCTGGGGTCGAGTTCGTTCCGATCCATAGGCAACCTTTCTCGTTTTGTTGTAGGTTACAAGGATACGCCGCCGACCAGCCAAAAGACAGGACGAACGTCCCAATTGCAACAATGTAACCCTCAACGGTGGGCGAGGCGCTGCGCTGGCGTCCATGTCGCGTAGCCAAATAAATGTTTGGTTACAAAACGGATAATTAGCTCGGTGGGCTTTTAAAAAGCGCTGTTCATGCACGGGAGAGCGCGTCGTGCCGTGCGTATAATAAGGCGGGTAACGCCAAAAAAACGAGGCTCTGAGGGGATGCCATGTCTCAAGAAACCATCCGCGCGGCCGAGCGTGCCGCGGGACAGGTGAAGACCATGTCGACGTATGATCCGGACTCCGACCAGCTGCATGAGGAATGCGGCGTTTTTGGTGTGTGGGCACCCGATCGCGACGTGGCTCGACTGACGTACTTTGGCCTGCGTGCACTGCAGCACCGTGGCCAGGAATCGGCGGGAATCGCCGTGGGCGACGGCGGCACGGTTATGGTTCGCAAGGACCTGGGCCTGCTCGATCGCGTGTTCTCCAACGCCGACCTGTCAACGCTCTCCGGCCAGCTGGCTGTGGGTCACGTGCGCTATGGCACCGCCGGCGCCAAAAGCTGGGAAGCCTCGCAGCCACATCTTTCGACCATTAATAGCGTCATCATCGCGCTTGCGCACAACGGTACCCTCGTCAACACCGACGAGCTGCGCCGTCAGCTCATCGAACTGGGTGTGCCGTTCCTCTCCAACTCGGATTCCGAGGTCGCGACCAAGCTTATCGGCTACTTTACCCAGCGTACGGGCCATCTGCGCGAGGGCATTCGCAAGACCATGGAGCTCGTGCGCGGCGGCTACGCTATGACGCTCATTAATGAGCAGGCGCTCTACGCCTTCCGCGACCCGCACGGCGTTCGCCCGCTCGTGCTGGGTAAACTCGTGGACGAGGGCCTGGACCAGGCCGACGCCGCATCCGTTTCGCAGCTGCCGTCGCAAGACGACGCCGCGACGGTCGGCGCTGCCACTCATGTCACTCGCGCTGGCGGCTGGGTCGTTGCCTCCGAGACTTGTGCACTCGATATCGTGGGCGCCGAGTATGTCCGCGACGTCCGTCCCGGCGAGATCTTGCGCATCAGTGCCGAGGGTCTGGTATCCGAGCAGGGTGTGCCCGCTGCCGAAGAGCCCGCTAACTGCATCTTTGAGCAGGTTTACTTTGCCCGCCCCGACTCCATCATGAACGGCAAGAGCGTCTATGCCTGCCGCTACGACATGGGCCGTCAGCTGGCGCACGAGGAGCCCGTCGAGGCCGACCTGGTCATCGGCGTGCCCGACTCCGGCCTGCCGCCCGCGGAGGGCTATTCGCACGAGAGTGGCATTCCCTTTGGTGAGGGCCTTATCAAGAACCGCTACGTGGGCCGTACGTTTATCGAGCCTACGCAGGAGCTGCGTGCCATGGGCGTGCGTATGAAACTCAACCCGCTGCGCGACAACATCGAGGGCAAGCGCCTGGTCGTCATCGACGACTCCATTGTGCGCGGCACCACCATGGTGCAGCTCGTAAAGATGCTGCGCAACGCCGGCGCCAAGGAGATTCACATTCGCATCAACTCGCCCGAGGTCATCTGGCCGTGCTTCTACGGTATCGATACCGACGTGCAGTCGCAGCTCATCAGCGCCAACAAGACGGTCGATGAGATCTGCGAGTACATTGGCGCCGATTCGCTGGCCTTCCTTTCGGTCGAGGGCCTGCTGAAGGTCATGCCCAAGGGCGGCTACTGCGACGCGTGCTTTACCGGCCGCTATCCCGTGGCGATTCCCGAGAGCTTTGGCCGTGACAAGTTCATGGAGGGCTTTAAGCCCCGCAACCTGGACAAGCCGCTGTACTTTGACGACGACGCCGTGGTCGAGAAATATGTCGACCGCAGCTGGGAAGAGGAGCACGGCGAGGTCTAAAACCTGCCATGTAGGGACAGGTTTATTTTGGTAGGTTTTACCTGCTGTTTTGTTGATATGACGGCGCGTGCTGTTATGGCGCGCGCCGAAATGGCGCAACTATGAGCACCGTTTGGCGCCTGCTCGTCAGACGGTAATGGGAGAGGAAGACTCAGATGAGCGACAGCAAGCATGTGACGTACGAGGACGCCGGCGTCGATACCGCCGAGGGCGGCCGCGCCGTCGACGCTATTAAGCAGATGGTCAAGGACACCAACCGCCCCGAGGTCATCGGCGGCATCGGTGGCTTTGGCGGCCTGTTCTCGGCCGCCGCGCTTAAGGATATGGAAGACCCGATCCTGATTAGCGGCACCGACGGCGTGGGCACCAAGCTCGTGCTCGCCCAGATCATGGACCGTCACGAGACGGTGGGCCAGGACCTGGTCGCCATGTGCGTCAACGACATTTTGGCTTCGGGCGCCGAGCCGCTGTTCTTCCTGGATTACGTTGCCATCGGTCACATTGAGGCCGAGCACATGGCAAAGATCATCAAGGGTGTGGCCGACGGCTGCAAGCTCGCGGGCTGCGCGCTCGTGGGCGGCGAGATGGCCGAGCACCCCGGCGTCATGGCTCCGGCCGACTACGACCTCGCCGGCTTTACCGTGGGTGTTGTCGATCGTCCCAAGATGCTCGACCCCGCGAACGTCCGCCCCGGCGACGTGATCCTGGGCCTGCCTTCCACCGGCGTGCACTCCAACGGCTACTCGCTCGTGCGCAAGGTCATCGGCGTCGACGGTATTAAGCCGGGCACGCCCGAGGCCGCCGCTAAGGCCGAGGAGCTGAGCCGTCCGCTCGAGGAGCTCGGCGGCGCATCGCTTGCTGACGCCCTGCTCGCTCCCACGCGCATCTACGTCAAGCCGATCCTTGAGCTGCTGCGTGGCGGCGCTCCGGTGCACGCGATTGCCCACATTACCGGCGGCGGCATTACCGAGAACCTCAACCGCGCGCTGGCCGACGACGTTGACGCTGTGGTCACCCGCAATGGCGCCGAGATGGGCTGGGACGTTCCGCCCGTTATCACCTATGTGTCGCGCCACGCCGAGCTCGCGCCCAACGAGGCGTGCAAGACGTTCAACATGGGCGTTGGCCTGTGCCTGATTGTCGCCCCCGAGGACGAGGCCGCGGTTACCGAGGCCCTGGTCGCGCTGGGCGAGAAGCCGTTCCGCGTGGGCGAGTGCGTCGAGGGCTCTGGTAAGGTTGTGTACTCCGATGAGCGCTAACGAGCAGATGACTGCCACCGAGGGCCTGGACTTTGTGCCCTATACCCGTCCGACCGGCACCGATACGGACGAGCCGCTCAAGATCGGTGTGCTTATCAGCGGTTCGGGTACCAACCTGCAGGCGCTGATCGATCTGATCGCCGCCGGCAAGCTCAACGCCTCGATTGAGCTTGTAGTGTCGAGCCGTCCTTCGGCCAAAGGCTTGCAGCGCGCCGAGCGTGCGGGCATCCAGACGCTCACGCTGTCCAAGGATATCTATGCCGACCCCATCGCGGCTGACGAGATCATCGCGCATGAGCTGCTCGAGCGCGGCTGCGAGTACGTGGTGATGGCCGGCTATATGCGCATGGTGCACACGCCGCTGCTGGCGGCGTTCCCCAATCGCGTGGTCAACCTGCATCCGGCGCTGCTGCCGAGCTTTACCGGTGCCCATGCGATTGACGATGCGTTTGCTCGCGGTGTCAAGGTGACCGGCGTGACCGTGCACTTTGCCAACGAGATCTACGACAACGGCCCCATCATCGCCCAGCGTGCGCTGGCTGTTGAGGAGGGCTGGGACGTCGACACGCTCGAGGAGCACATCCATGCGATCGAGCATGTGCTGTATCCCGAGGTCGTACAAATGCTCGCCGACGGTCGCGTCCACGTGCTGGAGAACGGCAAGGTGGCAGTTGACCCGGCGCGCTAGTCGCTTGAAAAAGGGTCTCCTTGGTTTCCTTGAGATGTAAAAGCTTCATCAGAACCAAGAAATCTGATAGGGCCTCGTCCGTGTGCGGGCGGGGCCCTTTTGCGTGGCCTTTCATGTTTGCTATACTGCTAGCAGATAGAGAGGAGCCGCTATGGGTACAGCAACGGTGCAGCTCAACACGCGAATCGATCCTATGCTCAAGGCTGGTGGCGACGCGGTCCTAACTCGCAATGGATTGGGGGCGAGCGATGCTATTCGTGCGCTTTGGGTCTATCTTGTCGAGCATCAAACGTTGCCGGGATTTATGGTGGCGGATAAGCGCGAGGCGCCCCGTGCGGAGAGCCTGGCCGAGCAGGGGTGTGGCCTAGCTTTTTCCTCGTTGGGGCTAAGCGCTTCGGATTTTGCGCCAGGTGGATCATCTGCGGAAGACTGGGATGCCGTACGAGATGATATGTATGACGCGATGATTGCCGACATCGAGGCGAATTGCCGATGATCGAGGCAAAGCGGCTCTTGGTGGACACGAATGTTTGGCTTGATTACTACCTGCAAGAGGGCGCATTCGACAACGTGAGAAGATTGGTTGAACTGGCCGAAGCGGGAAAGATCGACCTTCTGTACGCGCCAACGACGGCAAAGGACGTGTTCTACATCTTGCCTCGGCGTCTAGCTCGACGGAATGTGAATGGGATTAACGCTTCGTTCGGTCCGGCTGCATGGGCATGCGTCGAGCATATGATGCAGGTGGCAACGGCTTCCCCGCTTTCGATGGCGGAGTGCGAGATGGCGCGCATGCTTGGCAAGCGCATGCCGGACCTCGAGGACAATCTCATTATCGCCTCGGGCGATACGGCGGATGTTGACTACGTAGTCACGAGCGACCGACGCATGTTGGAGACGATGCCCGAGGTATGCTTGACGCCCGCGCGCGCACTCGAGCTCATCGGGATCCTCGGCTAACCTTGCATACCCCGTTTCGCTATCATATTGAGCATTGTGGCCCTCATGCAACTTTGGAGGACGGTATGGCGGATAACGAAGCACTGTTTACGCCTGAGCTGGTGTTTTTTGATTGGGAGTGTGCGACGCCCGCCGAGGTGTTTGCGCGACTCGAAGGCGAACTTGCCCCACGCGGCTACATCTGCACCGGTTGGCTCGACGCCGTCCGCACGCGCGAGGATGCCTATCCCACGGGCCTTGCCATGCCGGCGGCCAACATCGCCATCCCACACACCGACCCGGGGTTTGTGGCCAAGCCCTATATCGCGGTGGTAAAGCCCGCCGCGCCCGTGACGTTCAATGCTATGGCCGGCATGGGTGCCCCCGTGCCGGCGCAGATCGTCATCAATTTGGGTATTGCCGAGCCGGGCGGCCAGGTCGAGGCCCTGCAAGCGCTCATGAATATCTTTATGGACGCGGACGTCGCAGCCGATGTGCTCGGCCAGACCACGCCCCAAGGCATGGTCGACGCCATCCGCCGCCACTTTTAAAGCCGGCACTTGGGGACTGTCCCTAACTGCCGGCAGAGACGATATGAGCAGGACATAA